>JBEAYO010000001.1:0-28656 GCA_041159285.1 Bacteroidota bacterium
GCTTGCTTCTGAAGTGGAAGGCTTGAAGATTTACAGTCGAATTTTAGACAATCTGAAAAAGCTTTGTGACAAACCAGATGACCCAAATATTCTGAGAGAAATCGACCAGGACAGGGGCCTCTTTCTCGGCAACTTAGCTATCTTCCTGCCTGGCGCCGAAAAACAAGCCTACGCCAGATTTGAATTTTACACAAAGGAAAACCCCAGACTGGCAAAGCCAGTTCATTTGCCAGTTTTCCAGGGCCTTGACAATCTTTCAATAGATGGGCTAAGCGCCATGAAGGAAATTCAGGAAATCAGGATTTTCCCCTGTGATGAACTTTGCCATGCCACAATCAGGAGCACCCATGTCCAGCACAAGGACGGAAGTTCTGTTGTCGTCACTGTGTCTGATAAAAAAGTCACATTGGAACACGGGGAGGAATACATCATTTCGACAGAAGATTTCATATCTATTTTTCCCTCCTCCTCAGCGGAGATAGACTCCTTGCAGCTCGAAATTCTATACCACCAGATAGGTCCCGGGGTGCTTGTGGAACTTCACCGTATGGCAAGTGAGATTAAAGAATGGTTCTACGGGCAACTTGATTTACAGGAGAAAGCGAGGGGCGAAGAAGAAAAAAAGGCAAAGGCGGCAGGGGATGCAATAGCTGCTCAATTGAACGAAACTATTTTGGCCTTGAATTCAGCCAGGGAATTTCAGCTCCAGCTGACAATAAAACTGGAAAATGCTGAAAGAGAGAGTGTTGAATTGCGAGAAACGCTTGGAAGGAAGGAGGCAGTCATCAAAACCCTTGATGAGCGAATAGCTTTACTGAGCATGGAATCGCGACAGCTTTCAACCGAAAAAGAGCAACTATTCGCCAAGAATCTGCAATCAGAATCTCAGCTTGAGCATCTGCTGAAGCTAAATGCTGAGTTTCAAACGCGCTTGTCAGAACATGAGAGCCGCATCACTGCACTCTTAGGGGAGGTGGCTCAGTTGCAAAATGTGGAAAAGGACTTGACTTCGGAAAAGGCAGCGCTGCAGCAGCTCCTCAAAAAAAAGGAGGATTTCATCTGGGAATTATTTAAAACAGCTCAATCCCTTGAAGCTGACTACAAACAGGCTTTGGCCGAGATACATGATGTAAAACTCTCCATCAGCTACAGGACAGGCAGGTTGGCAACCCTCCCGCTGCGTTCGCTGTATGGCATTGCCAGCAAAAAGCCGTTCAATCAAACAAATATCTGGTTGTTCTATCACTTCCTTGCAACGGGAGTAAAGATGCCACTTCGTTTCCTAAAGAACATCAATGGGAAAAACATCGTCACGCTTCGAAAGGCGCTTGCGCAGGAACATCCTGCGCATATATACAGGAATTTCGTGAAATTACTTGCAGGTGGTCCAGCCTTAGAGCCGGTTGCTCAAATGACTGATCATAAAGACTTGCCAGCTTTGACACTCTCTCCTCAACAACCTGTAGGCCAGGCGCTGACTCCTGCTGCCAGTCCATCCGCTAAAAACGGAACAGATATAGCCGTTGACAAAAAGAAAGCCGGCTTGATAGCTGGATTTAGGAGAACCCTGATTTATATGGCTCCTTACCTGCCGGATTACGACACCTCCAGCGGTGGCAAACGAGCAACCCGGATTCTGGAGATGCTGGCCTTGGATTACGATGTATACGTGTTCACGTTGGGCGCTAAACCGGACAAATACATCAAAAAGTTAGAAAGCCTTGGGGTTAAAGTATTTAGGGGAGAAAGCTTCGACAGTTTTAAATTGATGGTGCCGCAAGCTGACTTTCTGGTGTTCTCATTTTTTTACACCTACTTCGATTGCCATAATTTCCTGAAGCTATATCCCAATGCAAAAGTAGTTGTGGACACTGTGGACATTCACTGGGTTCGCCACGAGCGTTCGCTCGGGCTGTGGCCTGAACTGACAGCAGATGAAGTCCGAAAAAAGAAGATCCTGGAAATCGATGTTTATAAAAAAGCAGATGTCATCTGGGCAGTGACGGAACAGGACAAGCAGGCTGTTTTGAAGGAGGTACCCGATGCGAGCGTGTATATCGTGTCCAATGTGCACGGACTGGAGTGCAGTGAATATCGGGATTCCGGAAACCACAACATCTTGTTTTTCGGTGGCTTTTCACACTACCCCAACATCATCGCCGCCAAGGAGATTGCATTGAATATTTTCCCTGCCATTCGCCAGCAAGTCAGTAAGGCGAAATTAATCATTGCAGGGGCAAACGCACCAGAGGATATTAAAAACCTGGGCAAGCTTCCTGGCGTTGAGGTCCTTGGTTTTGTGGAAGACAGCTACGTGGGTGAACTCTACAAAAATACTTTCATGGTTTTGGCTCCGCTGCAAGCTGGCGCCGGCATAAAAGGTAAAATCTGCGAGGCCATTTCCCACATGGTTCCCGTGGCGACCAACGCCATTGGTAACGAAGGAATCGAACTTGTCAATCTCCAAAGTGGTCTGATTGCAGATGACAATGAAAGCCTGGTGGAGCTCTGCGTCAATGCCCTGCAGCGCAAATACGACTTGCAGGCAATGACCCTCAAGGCACAGCAAAAACTGTCGGGCTTGGTTGGCCCGGAGGCTGTCAAAAAGAGTATTTCGCAAAGCCTCTCCACCCAAGAAGTCTCCATTTGCATCGTCACCTGGAACAAGCAAAAACTACTGCAGCGTTGCATTGAATCAATAGAGAACCACACCCACGGGATTCGCTACAAGATTTTAGTACATTCTAATGGATGCACTGATGGCACCAGGGAGTATCTCGAGGCAGCAGCTAACATCAACCCGTTGATAGTCCCGATTTTGTCTGACACCAATGATGTGTTTGTCATACCCAATAACAGGATGATGCAGCTTTTCCCGGAGAATGATGTAGTCCTCTTGAACAATGATACCTATGTCACTGAGGGCTGGTTAAAAGCATTGCAAAACGCTGCCTATTCTTCAGATGAGATAGGGATAGCAGGGGCCAAGCTCTTGTATCCTGATGGAACCCTGCAGGAATTCGGCTCAGAGCTCTACGGAGACGGAACGGGAAGGAACATCGGCAAATGGGATGACCCCAACAAGGAGGAGTACAGCACGCCGAAATTCTCAGGCTACGTTTCCGGTTGCGTCTTCTATGTGAAGCGGAGCACCATTGATGAAATCGGCGTATTTGATGAAGATTTCCATCCTTGCTATTGCGAAGACAGCGATTATTGCTACACGGCCTGGGAGCACGGCATCGCCACTGTGGTGACACCGGATTGCGTGGTCTATCACGATGAAGGAGCCACCTCTGGCAAAGACACAGGCTCGGGCTTCAAAGCCTATCAAAAAACGAATTTTGAAAAATTCCTTAAAAAACATGGCAATAACCTGGATGCTATTTCAACCAAAATAAAATTGAAAAATCTCCAGCAGGGTGTTCTCACCAACGCTGAGTGATAATTTAACAGAGGCAACTCTTGCATATTGGCATTAAATTCTGAATTGAAACAAAGCAATAAACTGAAAAAATGAATCCATTCAACTTACTCAAGGCACCGTCTGCCAACCAAGCCGTATATGGCGCAATCATTTTGCTTTCAATTGTATTCTCCATCATTCTGATTGCAAACCCTGGCTACTATAATCACAATGAGCTTGCGAAGATTGATTTTATCCTTAAAAACGGGTTGGGAGATTACCTGTCGACTTATACCGCCCTCAGTCCTGTTCCGGGCAATCCCTTAACGCCAGTTCCAATGGCCCTTGAAGGAATAATCGCTGCCGCTTTTCATGATTTTCCCTTCGTCGTGCATTTAATTGATGTGTTGATCCACGCGCTGGCGGCATGTTTTCTTTTCTCTTCGGTGTTGAGGTTCACTGCCAACAGGGAGTTAGCCTGGGTCAGTGCTCTCATTTTCATCTTCAATCCGCTGGTGAGCTTTTCAGCAGGATGGGCTTCCATGCTCTCAGATTCACTTTACATGCTATTCGGTTTATTGGCATACCAGGCCACCGACAGTTACCTTAAGTCAATTAATGGAACAAGTGGTTTAACGGCAATTTTTGGATGGGCTGTGCTTTCAGCGCTTTCCAGCGAGCTGGCCATAGTTTTGCCATTGGTGTTTTTGGTGTTGACACTTTTCTTTAAACAGGAACAAAAGGGAAAGCAATTTTGGATTTCCTTTGGTGTCTGGCTGGCCCCCGCCATCCTGCTGACGGCAGGTAGGCTAGCAACAGGCATCTTCAGCCAGGGAGGGGGAAACGGCAATCCCATTGAATCCCTGCTGGTTTACTTGGTCTATCCTTTCTTCGCAACACTTTCCGAGGCCCATGCCTGGTCGCTGGAGCCTTCGGCAATAATGGTCCTGGCCGGAGTACTTCACCTTGGATTGATTGCGCTGCTATTCATAGTCAGTTCACCCAGGACTGCCGCCGCCTATTTGTCAATTTACTTTCTATTCATATTGCCAGTGCTGTTCAAAGCCACGCCAGACTCGCATTATCTATATGGGCCGGGGGCAGTCTTCAGTTTGGGACTCGCCGCTCTACTCACTTCTGAGCGAACAAGGGGGAACATTGGACTTTCAGCGGCGTCCTTTATCTTGCTGGCAGCAGCATTGGTTCACAGTGTGGTAAATCAGCACTATTTCTATCAGACGGGTGCTTGCATGAAGCAGATATCCAGTACGCTCGAAAGCTCCTATCTGACAGACAGTGGCCCTAAAAAAATGGCCATACTGGTGGAGCCGGAGGCTCCGGGCTACATCCTGAGCCGATATATAAAAGACAGGGACAGGGTGGGTTCACATCATCCCGTTAGCTTTGAAATCGTCAATTGGGAACAGCGCAGTGAAATAAACAGCAATTATCTCTTCAACTGCGACTGCATCGTTTACAAGCCTTCTATCGCTGATTTGGAGGTATTGGATTGGGGTCCCAGGGTAACCACTCCCGGTACTGTCCCGAATCAGCAGCCCGATGGAAGCGCCGGCATTTGGATCAAAGTAGCCGGAACACTCGGCTATGGAGACCTGCAGGTGCTCATAGATGGAAAGCCTGCAAATGCCACCGTGGTGCAACCCGAATTAATCACCGCCGCGATTTCTGCAGAAAACTTCAGCACACCTGGTCCCAAGGAGATTACTGTGAAGCAGGTTTACACAGGCAGGATTTACAAGATTGGTACCTTTACAGTAGAGACAGCACAATAATTATGGCAGATTACAGGACTTTTATCTTTGTTCATATTCCGAAGTGCGCGGGCACCAGTTTCAGGGAGTTGATTCACAGAAATGGAATCGCGAGCGGCATTCCGGAGGAAAAGATGCATATTCCCGGTTTCGGTGGATTGGATAACGATAAGAACATCTCCCAGTTATCCAAATCCGAGATAATTGATCTTCGAAAAAAGAACTTGATAGTCCTTGCAGATCATTCGAAATATGACATCAACCGGGAAGCAAAACTGGGGATGGGAAACCCATTTTACTTCATTCTTTTCAGGGATCCTGTTGCTCGTTTTATTTCTCATTATAATTTTTTTCAGCGGCAGCTTGGGCGGGACAACATGCTGGGAAGAAGTCTTAATGATTTAAGTGAGCCTGAGCTTGAAGACCTTTTGTACAGGTGGTCGAACACCCAGTTATCTTTCCTTCTCAACGCTCCTGCATTTGCAGTGAAGCATCTTCCACCTCACAAGAAGTACTTTAAAAGGCCCGTGAAAATGCTGCTGAGGTATATATCGGGGGGACGGTTGTTCGCAATAAAACAAAGAAAATCGGTGGCATTCGACGCGGAACCCTTCTGGCTGGATTGTGCGGAAGATTTGCTGATCAATGCATACGGTGGATTTGGAATTGTTGAAAGGATGGAGGCTTCCTTACAGTTTTTGGCAAAATCGGATACAGGCTTGATGAAATTTAATGATCTCAACATGAAATTTGCAAACATGTCTAAGTTAGAGGCGAGCAATGAAGAGATAGACCAGCGGATTATAGATAAATTCATTGATTTTAATCAATTTGACATTCAACTTTACGAAAGGGTTGTCAAATTATTTGATGCAAAAAGTCTAATTCAATCATGACACTAGATCAATTAGCAGGGCTGTACCCGGAAATCGGCGCATTGATGCAGCAGCTTTCAGCTCAAAACACCAATGACTGCTTTCCATCCGGACATTTCTATTCCTCGACATTTTCCATTCAGGAGTTGAAGGAACGGGAGGATAAGATTTGGAAAAGCGAAAATACACCCACTGTCCCCGGGGTAGATTTGAACCATGAAGGACAACTGGCCTTACTGCTTGAATTCGAGAATTACTATGCCGATATGCCTTTTGGAAAGGAGCTCCCTGGACTTCGCTACTATTTTGATAATGATTTTTATTCTTACACGGACGGCATCATCCTCTACTCCATGTTGCGCCACTTTAAACCCCGTAAAATAATTGAGGTTGGTTCCGGGTTTTCATCTGCCTTGATGCTCGACACCAAGGATTATTTCAAGATGGATACAGAACTTACCTTCATTGAGCCGTATCCGGAAAGACTCATCAGCCTGCTTCGTGATACTGACGAGTCAAAATGCCATGTGCTGGTTGAAAATGTGCAAGACATCGACCCCGCAGTTTTCAAAGCCTTAAACCGGAACGACATCTTGTTCATCGACTCCTCCCACGTCTTAAAGACAGGTAGCGACCTGCACTTCCTCATGTTTGACATATTGCCTGCTATTCAGCCTGGTGTTCTCATTCACTTCCACGACATCTTTTATCCATTCGAATACCCCAAGGAGTCTGTTTTTGCCGGGAGAAACTGGAATGAAAACTACTTTTTGAGAGCATTTCTCATGCATAACACAAGTTACATCATCAGGTTTTTTTCCCATTTCATGTTCACGTTTCATTCATCTGCTTTTGAAAAAATGCCGCTGTGCTATAAGAATGGCGGTGGAAATCTCTGGATTGAAAAACTGGCGTGATGAAAGGCTGACTAATTACAGAGGACATGACCCGGCAATATGACTGAACAAGGTACAAAGCTGGAAGAAAAATACCCTTGCACCTTGACGCCCCCCACTGCAGCAAGTCTAATCTCTATTCATCAACATGAAACTGGATAACAGCAAGAAAATCTACTACGTAGCTTCCTACCCTAAATCAGGTGCCACCTGGTTCAGATTCCTCATGTACGGTTGCAAGTATGGGAAGTTGGAAAGCTCGGCCGAGGTGAATTACTTTTACCGCACTACTCCCAATCACGACCATAAGATTTTGGACATCCTCAAAAAGGAGGACAGCCTCTTTCTTAAAAGCCACTTACCGTTTCATGAGCACCTTACATTCTTAGACGACATCAAAGTTTGCATCTACATCGCGAGAAATCCATTCAATGCCATACTCTCAAGGGTTGACCACTATATTTTGGAAGGCTTGGATTATGTTGATACTCCCGAGGGCAAAACTGAACTGATCCGAAGCTTAATTGACATTGCTGACAGCGGGATGGATCCCGACACCGCTGCCAATAATAACGGCGGATGGAATTACCACGTTACTTCGTGGCTGGAAACCAACCGCTCCATCCCCGTTTACCTCATTCGGTACGAGGACCTGCTGGAGCATACATTTGAAGTGATTGTTGATATGAACCAGCAGTTGGAACTAGGTTTCACGGAAGAAAACATTCTAAGGGGCTGTGAATTGGCATCGTTCGAGAACATGAGGAAGTTGGAAATTCATGAGATTGAGAATGAAATCATCGGTTCCTTTTTTTCGCCTACCCGGAAGCGGGTTTATTCCGACAAACAGGTTCAGTTCGTCAACAAAGGGAAAAAGCGAAATTATGAGGAGGAACTTGGTCCCGAATGGATAGAGAAAGGAATGAAAGCCTTTGAAAAAGGAATGAGGCTGGCGGGGTACTTGTAGTAGCCTTTGTCAAATGTAGTGTGGGAGCAGGTCTTTTAGCAGTAGTTAAAAAAAGTAGGGCCTTAATCATATTTACTTCCCGCGCCCTTTTCGACATTGATACCGCGCTATTGGCAGTGGTTGATGTGCGTAGGGCGGAAAACAGAGAAGTCAAAACCACAGCTTTCTTAATTGGCAAATATTAAAAAAGCTCCAGGCATGACTTACAAAACGGCTCCGCAATCCTGAGGCATCTTTTCTGAAAGGATTGAAATTAAAAAAGCGCTTACAGCATGCTGCAAGCGCTTTTTTAATTTTCCTGATCGAGGATTAATTCCCGGCGATCAACATCTTTTTAGTATCAATCACTCGGCCATCAATAACCAGGGTATAAGCGTACTCACCGGCTGGGAGTTCCTTAGCCTTGATATTCAGGATGCCAGCTCCGGCCTCTTTGGGCAGGTTTACAACACGCATAACAGCACCCTGGACGTTGGTGATCTGTATAACAGCGATGTTGAAATTAGTCTTGGGCAGCGTGTACTCGATTACAGTGTTTTCGCTGAAAGGATTTGGAGCGTTCTGCTTCAGGCTGGCAACATCATTGCCTTCCAGCGTCACATTCGTAATTGCATTAGCAGTGTTGATGGTTGTGCCGTTGACGACCAGCATTTTCTCCAGTTTTTCAAGCCTTGCCTGAAGATCTTCGATAGTAGCTTGCTGCTCCTGAATAGCATTCACAAGCATATAGGTCACTGCAGTTCCATCATAGGTCAGCAAAGTTTCAGGCAAATCCAGGCGTTCTTCTTCCGGGTTCTGGCTGATTTCCACTTCTTTGATGGTGTAAGGTGCAATTTTCTGCATATCCTGTGCAATGATGCCTACGTATTCTGTATTTGAAGGATAACCTGTTTTTTCCTTGTAAGAGAAATACACAGGCTCGATTTCCATTACCTTGTCAAGACCGTCAGTGAATGGGCGGACGCCTTTCTTGATCCTGGCATCAGAAGGTGTAGCCCAGTCTCCTCCACCAGGCTTAGAAGCATTGCCCGTGATGAGGCTAAGCTCATGGGTCATAGTACCAGAAGCGCCGGCTGTATTCATCCTGATTTTTCCAGTATTGTCAATTAGGAATCGCTGAGTTCCACCGCCGGTAGTGGTATTGGTTGCAGCAGTGTTAATGGATACTGCTGTAGCTGCATATTGGGCACCGCTGCCGCCACCGAAAACCACGCTGTTGGCGGTGCTGGTGGATTGTCCAGTTACGTAGTTGAAGAAAATGGTTCCGTTGCTGTAGTGGCGCATCAACAGGTTTGATTGCTTAGTGGTGTTGACAGTCTGGTTATTGCTGATCAAAACGCCACCTATAATCTCCAGTGCGCGTGCTGGTGTGGATGTAGCGATACCAACTTTGCCGTCAGCAAGTACCTTAAGCTGAGCAAAGGAGGGATTAGCAAAGAAAAAGGCCAAACAAGCCAACAGCGATGTACTTAAGAATTTCATACGTTGAATGGATTTAGTTTTTAAAGTTTGTTTACAAAATTCGCTGCAAGATAAACTTTTTTTTTCGAATCAAGTGCAAGGTGACTGATTTTTTTTGACTTAAAATTAAAATATTTTCGAATAGGCGCAGATGTTGCCGTCTGAATAGCTAATGCGCGTAATGCATCATTCAGGTTTTAAGGTCTAACTTTAGAAATTGTTATCATTTTGTTAATGACTTGGATATCCCATGGAATGTCTAAACCTTTGTCATTACTTTTAAACATGCGATTTACATTTTTTCACATACTGACCTTCTTTATCACTTGCATCGGCATTTGTTCATCTTCCAGTGCCGCCGCTCAAGTGAGTTTCGCCTCGAGAAGCCTCGGTGAAAAATTAGACAACGGGCTATGCCTGTCCAAGGACCATACCTGGTATTTGGAAGTGGATGAGAAAAATCAAAATGATGGTCAGGCAGGGATGTGTCAAGGCAACCTCTCGCCAGCGCCGGTAAATCTCAGCCTCTTCCTGTCCTCCTCTTACACTAATTGCTGGCATCTCCTCAAGATTTTTCTTTCTTTGCGATTGCTTTATTGTTCCTTTCTGAATTGAATTCCCGCATCCTGTCTTTTTATCGGTTTTATTTGCCAAGTTGAGGTGTGGTTTCATCAAGTTCCACCTTTGCAGAATCCGGGATTCAGCTCATTTTGGCCCTTTGGCTGGCTGTTCTTCCCTGGATCCTTTTCCCCCGAGCCTTGAGATGCATTTCACATCCTTCGCTTGCGAGGCATTTCAAACCGCAGCTTTTTCCGTTTTTCACATCTGAACTTCAACTAAGGAGCGCAATGCCATTTGCAGTGCACGAGCCCATGGCGAAACTTGTGTAGGCTGAGCTGCTTTCGCGTTCCTTATTAAACGAAAAAAATGAAAGAATCAAATTTGAAATCACTGCCAAAGGATGGGCTGGCAGGATTAGTGGAGAACCTTACTTCCGACCTTAGCTCGGGATTTATCGTGTTCCTCCTGGCATTACCCTTGAGTCTAGGCATAGCCAAGGCATCGGAATTCCCTCCCGTCACCGGCCTGATCACCGCCATCGTGGGGGGCATGCTGGCAGGGCCCATGGCAGGGTCAAAGCTCACCATCAAGGGTCCTGCAGCCGGGTTGATCGTCATCATCGCCGGTGCGGTGGGCGAGTTCGGCGGAGGAGAGCAGGGTTGGCTGCTGACTCTGGGTGCCATTGTGGTGGCTGGCTTCATCCAAATCTTGTTTGGCGTTTTCAAAATGGGCAAGCTATCAGATTTCTTTCCTTTGTCGGCTGTTCACGGCATGCTGGCTGCCATTGGGATGATTATCATTCTGAAGCAGATTCCCGTGTTGCTGGACGTGGATCCGGCATTGGCCAAGGGCAAGGGGCCTTTTGAGTTGCTGCTGTCGATGCCTTTGTTTTTGTCTAAGATAGACTGGCGGGCGACCGCCATAGGACTGGTAAGCCTGGCGATCATGTTGTTTTGGCAGAAGGTGCCAGGTACTTATCTCAAAAAGATTCCAGCGTCGCTAGTTGTCTTGTTCTTTGCGATACCGGCTGAGCTCCTCATGGATTTTCAGCACACGGAACCTCCTTATGCGTTGGTGCACGTGGGAAATTTGATGGAAAGTGCCAGGCTGCATTTTGAATTTTCAGGGCTTCCTCAATTTCCGCTGGTCTTCATCAAATACGTGGTAATGATAGCCTTGGTAGGATCCCTGGAGTCACTGTTGACGGTCAAGGCTATTGATATGATGGATCCGTACAGGCGGAGGTCTGACACCAATAAGGATTTAGTGGCAGTTGGGCTTGGCAACATGGTGTCCGGCCTGCTGGGTGGTTTGCCCATGATATCAGAGGTAGCTCGCAGTTCAGCGAATGTCAGCAACGGTGCCAAGACGCGGTGGGCTAACTTTTTCCATGGTTTTTTCATCCTGTTGTTCGTCATCTTGGCGGTGCCGCTCATTGAGTTGATTCCCAACACGGCCCTTGCTGCCATGCTTATCTCGGTCGGGATAAAACTGGCCCACCCACGTGAATTCGCGCACATCTTCAACATCGGGAAGGAACAGCTGGCGATTTTCCTGGTCACCATATTGTTCACCCTGTATGAGGACCTGCTGGTCGGCATTGGTGCGGGCATGCTGCTGAAAATAATTTTCCACCTCTTCAACGGCGCGCCGCTGGGCTCCCTGTTCAAGGCGGATGTCGTGGTCTCCGCCATTGGCAAGGATTACCTGGTCGAAATTGAAAAGTCGGCTGTTTTTACTAACTTCCTGGGTTTGAAGTCAAAGCTGGAAGCAATACCCCAGGGAATGGATGTAACGCTGGATTTCAGCAGGACCCGGCTGGTGGACCACTCTGTGATTGAGAACGTGCATCACTTCGAGCACGGTTACATTTCCAATGGCGGGAGTTTCAGGGTGACGGGACTGGAAAACCACAAAAAATTATCCAATCATGAAAAGGCGGCCCGAAAGAGTACTTTTGAATAAATAAACAAAATTGAAAGCATGAGCTCGATTAATATTTTTGATGAAAAGCAGGTGTTGCACGAGTTGAGGCATTATCTTCCAAGCCAGACGCCCATTAAGGATTTTATCCATCACAACACGCTTCACGCTTTTCAAGACCTTGATTTTTACAAGGCAATTTTCAAAGCGTCTAAAATTTTCGGGTACCAGGTGACGCTGGAGCTGGAAGATTACAGGGGTTTGTACCGCATAGGCCGTATCCGTGGCCCCATCCTTGACAAATTGCTGGCTACGCGCAAGGGGCACCAGGAAATGCAAGCATGGAAGTTCAAACTGCTGGAAAATAAATACGATCAGCACAATGAAGCCAGGATTGGCAGGCTGCGCACCTGCTGGCAAAAAGTACACCGGTTGAATATGGACGACCGGGTGCATCCACTGTTGTTCCGGATCCTTTCCAATTATCTGGATCAAGGCATCGCGCTGTGGCATTTCCCGAATGCTGAAAAAGGTTTCCTGGAAGCCGTCAGACAGCTGGAGCGCAACAGTTACAGCAGTTTCTTCAAAACCTCCAGGGCCAGACGGCTATTGCTGGATGGAGACCCTTCCATTGCCGGGCTGCTAGACATTTTGGTCGGTGATGAGCGGTTTTACGAGGAGTATCTTTTCGACCAGCAATTCAGCCACCACGGCTGGTCAGGGATGGTGTGCAGCGTGGAGGACTTTCCCCAGAACCTGATGTTCAGGAAGGCGATTTCCCTCAGGGATTTGGTGGCTTTCGAACTGCTGCTGGAAATAGACAACATCGATGCTGAATTTGGCACCGATTGGAAGCCACTGGCTATCCAGGCCAATCTGGAGCCGGTGGATCTCTTCGCGGAAGTGCCCTTGACAGAGTTGCAGGAGGCATTCATGCTCTGGCAGGATGCGTTTGAATGGAGCTACTATGACGAGGTGCTAACCGGCATACGTTATTTGAGAAATGTTCCCAAGCCCAGTCCAACCGAGAAAAGCTTCCAGGCAGTTTTTTGCATTGACGAACGGGAATGTTCGCTGCGACGCCATCTCGAGACGGTTGATGAAAAGTGTGAAACGATGGGCAGCCCTGGTTTTTTCGGGGTGGAGTTTTATTTCCAGCCGGAGGGAGCCAGGTTTTATGAAAAATTGTGTCCTGCGCCGGTCACACCCAGCCACTTAATCAAGGAAAGCGGAGCGCCAAGGCTGCGCCATGCGGATCTGATGTACAACAAGCGAACGCATCGGGTGCTTTCCGGCTGGTTTTCAGTAGTTGTACTGGGTTTTGTAGCAGGATACAGGTTGGTAAAGGACTTGCTCCTGCCCAAGATGAGCCCTTCCATATCCAATGCCTTTGGACACATGGACAAGGAGTCAAAGTTGCACATCGAATGCGCGGAGCCCGGCAAAACGGAGAACGGGCTAAAGCTCGGTTACAACACGGAGGAGATGACAGACCGGGTTGAGCGAACGCTCAGAGGAATTGGATTGGTGCGAGATTTTGCTCCATTGGTTTACCTGATTTCCCACGGATCGAGCAGCGCCAATAACCCCCACCACGGCGCCCACGATTGCGGCGCCTGCAGCGGCCGGCCGGGTGCAACAAATGCCAGGGTGTTTTCCTTCATGGCCAACCATCTGGAAGTGCGGAAGAAACTGGCTGAGCGTGGCCTTGTGATTCCGGCAGAAACCCAGTTCATCGGCGCCATGCATGATACGGCCAGCGACCTCATGGATTTCTATGACGAGGATGTTCTGACTCCTGCCAACAGGGAGCGCCACGCCAAAAACAGCCACAAGATGGAAATCGCGCTGGACTTGAATGCCAAGGAGCGCTCCAGGCGTTTTGCTTCCATTAAGACCAAGGACGACATCAAGAAGATCAGGAAAGCCATAGAGAAACGCTCCGTCTCGTTCTTTGAACCCAGGCCTGAGCTCGGCCATGGCACCAATGCGCTGTGCGTGGTCGGCAGAAGAGAAATGACCAAGGGATTGTTCCTTGACCGAAGGGCCTTCATGAACTCATACGATTACCGCACCGATCCGGAGGGCAAAATCCTCGCGGGTGTGATACGGCCATTGCCGCCGGTTTGCGGGGGCATCAACCTGGAGTATTATTTTTCCAGGGTTGACAACCAGAAATTCGGCTCCGGCACCAAGTTGCCTCACAATGTCATGTCTTTGGTGGGGGTTACCAATTCGAGCGACGGAGACTTGCGCCCAGGCCTGCCCCTTCAAATGATAGAGGTTCATGACCCCATTCGGCTGCTGATTATTGTAGAGCATTTTCCGGAAGTGGTTTTGAAAACCATTCAGCAAATGCCGGACGTTTACGAATGGTTTGAAAACGAATGGGTGCACCTGGTGGCCGTCAATCCTGAAAACGGGGATTTCTTCTGTTTCAGGGAACACGAGTTCCACCCGTATTCGCCGTTGAATGAAGAAATCCCGGTGGTTGACGACATCAACGCGCTGATTGAGTCAGCCGAGGAGATGGAAACCAATCACATCTTGCACGCTACCCGCGAGAATCTAAAGGTCCATTTGTTGAAGCACTGATGGCTTTGCCTGATAAAGTCAAGCGCTTCATTTTAAACGTTTCATCCTCATGATAATTGATAATATTCTACTTTTAATCCCCTTGGTGCCGGCAATTGGCCTCTTGCTTTCCCTTCTCCCTGATGGCAAGCGGGAGGGGGTCATTCACCGGATAGCACTGGGCACCGTGCTGACTCACCTGTTGCTATCGCTCTTGCTGACCGCCGGGTGGTTGTACTCCGGAGAATTCCCCTACCACAGTCAGTCCATCAACTACTACAGCGACGAGTCCGCACAGCTGAAATTTGAGTTTCACTTTGATCGTGTCACTGCGGTCTATGCCCTTGTCTCAGGGTTGATTGGGACATTGGTCATCCTGTTCAGCCGGAGCTACATGCATCGCGACCCCGGATACCAGCGTTTTTTCAACAACATCCTTTTTTTCTATTTCGGCCTGGGCGTGTTGGTTTTTTCTGGAAACTTTGAAACGCTTTTCATAGGCTGGGAGATCATCGGAATTAGTTCCTTCATGTTGATCGGCTTTTACCGGGAGCGTTACCTGCCGGTGAAGAATGCCCTGAAAGTGGTTTCACTGTTTCGGTTTTCAGACATATTGCTGCTGGTGATCATTTGGATGATACACCATGCCTTTCACCGCAGCATCAGTTTCCGGGATATTGAAAACGGCATGTTGGTTGCCGATCTTGAGTCACAGCCCTTTTACGATTATGCCATTTTGGTTTGCATCCTAGTGATTGCCGCCATCAAATCGGCCCAGTTCCCCTTTTCATCCTGGTTGCCGAGGGCGATGGAAGGGCCTACCAACTCCAGCGCCATTTTCTACGGGTCTCTTTCTGTTCACATCGGCATATTTCTGTTGATCAGGATGCAGCCGCTCTGGGAGACGAATACGACATTCCGGGCATTGATGGCAGCGATGGGGATTGTAACCGGCTTCATGGCCTCGGCCATTGCCAAGGTGCAATCATCGGCTAAGACGCAGATCGCGTATGCCTCCATCGGCCAGATCGGCATCATGATGGTAGAGGTAGCTGCGGGATTTTCCACCCTGGCACTGGTTCATTTTGCCGGCAATGCCTTTCTGAGGACCTATCAACTGTTGGTCTCCCCGTCTGTGCTTCACTATTTGATCCACGACCAGTTTTACAATTTTGAGAAGCCAGGGGAGAAGCCAGTTCAGGGTTTCATAGGCAAGTTGCGGCAGAGCGTCATCGTGCTTTCCATCAAAGAGTGGAATATGGACAGGATTCATTTTCGCTTCTTGTGGACTCCGTTTAAATGGATGGGCAGCAGGCTTTCCTTTTTATCAGAAAAGAAAGGCAAATTGTTCATCGCGACACTCACTGTTCTGGGAGCAGCGGGAATCTGCCTCGGCGAATTCGGGAATCATGCACGGATCGGGTTGTTGTTTGTCCTGGCAGGCCTGGCGCTCATCCTGCGTTCATTTGCGGAGCGAAAATCGGCTTTGACGGCCTGGCAGCTGCTTTTCATCAGCAATTACTTGATATTATTGGGAATATTGTATAACGGTGTGTTTGACTTTTGGAAAAGCATGTACTTCATTGGAGGTATCACGGTGGGAGGTATCGCGGGATGGGGCATCCTGTACTACCTGAAGCGAAAAGAGGGTCCAATCAGGCTGGATGCCTACCAGGGACAAATCTATGAGCACAAGCGGGCCGGGTTACTGTTTCTGTTGTCCAGCCTGGCCATAGGCTGCTTTCCAATCACCCCGTCCTTCATTGGCCTGGACTTGATGTTCATGGAAATGGGAGAGGGGCAATACGATAGTTTGATTGCAGTTGTGCTTTGTTTCATCTTCATGGAAATCGCAGCATTGAGAATTTACGCGAGGGTTTTTTTGGGGCAGCACAGCAAGGCATATCACGAGATTGCTTTCAGGAACTCCTAGGCGATTTTGCCAACAGGAGGCCAAGGGCCGGGATAATCAAAACCCTTGCTGGTTTTCGAATGACTTTTCCGGCACCTTTTGTTCTGGGCTTAATTTAAATCCCTTTAAGGCCAGAGGCTGAAACAAGAGACTGATGCCTGAAATGGTGCTCGGCGGGCCTGTGTCCCGCCGAGCCTTAGCCTGTCTTACAACGCCCTTGGCGAATGGCGCCATCAAAAAAAAATGAATGTAGCCTGTCTCAAAAGGCCCGGCAATTCGTTCCGCCCGCACCCATTGTTCTCCGGAAAGGGCGTTCAGGGCGAAGCCCCGAGCACCTATTGCGAGAAGGCACCTCGCCAAAGGGTCTTTTGAGACTCTACATTTGACGCAGGCCCGAGATCAGGGCGAAGACCAGCTCACCTTGCAGTAGAAGACGCCTCGCCAAGTAATTTTTTAGACAACTTCCACCCATTCAAAAAGGAATAAGGCACAGGCCAAATTCCTTTAATTTTGAGAGAATTCAAGATTTTTTTCTCTTTTTTCAAAGAAAACAGCATAATATCCATTAATAATTTGCAAATCGAATTAAGTTGTTATATTTGCAATCATCCTATGAGCTGTGCATCTTTCGCACAATTCTCCCAGACCTCTTCAGAACCAACCACCCGGGACACAACTACTACTTCTAAGTCTTCACGTTAAAACACAAACTATGAACAGGAAGATTCTTCTTTCCTGCCTGTGCCTTGCAATCTTGTGCACCTTGCCGGCCATCCAATCCATGGCACAAAGCCCCGTAACGTTTGGAAGCGGAAATCTAAATGGCGCCACCATTACCAGCAGCCACAACGCCGGCAATGGCAGTCCTGAGGAAACCCTGGACGGTGATGGTTTCCTGCCAAACGAGGTGGCTACCTCCCGGTTTCTGGCGCAGACTACCCTCGGAGCCGATATTGAAACCATCATGGCTAGTTCCAATCTGACTTTCGAGGACTGGATAACAACTCAATTTGATGCGCCCAGGCTGTTTTACATCGAGCAGCGGACGAAGGACATCACGGTGGATGCCCTTGACTCAACCCTTGCCCAAGGTGGCAATGCGAATTACATATACCCCAGGTTGTGGTTTTGGCATTCAGCCTGGTGGGATTACACCATGATGTCGCAAGACCTGCTTAGAAACAGGGTATCCCTTGCACTCAGTGAGATTTTTGTCATTTCGGAGGTGCCCCAATTGCGGGATGCTCCTCTGGGACTGGCCAGTTATTACGACATGCTGCTGGACAATGCCTTCGGCAATTTCAGGGAATTGCTGGAAAAGGTCACACTTCACCCTTGCATGGGACTGTATCTCACCCATATCAACAACCCTAAGTCTGACACTGCACTTAATCGCTTCCCGGATGAGAACTACGCCAGGGAGGTCATGCAGCTTTTCACACTGGGGCTGTATGAACTGAACCTGGATGGCACCCGAAAATTAGATTCAGCAGGTCATTTTATCCCCACCTATGATAACGCCGACATCGGGGAGTTTGCCAAAGTGTTCACAGGTCTTTCCTATGGTGACACGTATTTATTCGGGCAGAGCCCTCAAAGCCAGCAGAGCTACACCTACCCCATGAAGATGTTCAATTCCTGGCACGAGCCGGGCCCGAAATATCTGCTCAATGGTTTTGTGGTGCCCAATCGGAGCCCGGTCAACGGCATGGCCGACATAGAGGATGCCCTGGACAACTTGTTCAACCATCCGAATGTCGGCCCATTCTTTTCGAGGCTGCTGATACAGCGACTGATCACTTCGAATCCTACGCCGGCTTACGTGGCTCGCGTGGCCACGGTATTCAATAACAACGGGCAGGGTGTTCGCGGAGACATGAAGGCTGTCATCCGGGCGATTCTCCTGGATGAGGAAGCCCGTGACTGCGGCTATATTGACAGCCCGTACCGTGGGATGCTGCGCGAGCCCATGGTCAGGTACACGCATGTCTCCAGGGCATTCAACGCCTTCAGCCAGAAAGGAATATTCCGCAATGCCATGGAGGAATTTTACCTGGATTTGTTCCAGCGGCCTCTGGCTTCTCCGAGTGTTTTCAATTTTTTCCTGCCGGATTACCAACCCATAGGTCCTATCGACTCAGCCGGGTTGGTGGCGCCAGAATTTCAGATCACCAATGCCGTTTCAATTGCCGGCTACGCCAACCAACTCTACAAATGGATCATGCGGGACAACCAGGTCATGGAAGTCTGGAGCAACTTCGAGAACGAATACTGGGCGGACAAGGCAGTCAACCTGAATTTGACGGATGAAATGGCATTTGACGGCATCAATGAAATCGGGCAGTTATTGGAGCGGCTGAATCTCATTTTGCTTCACGGTCAGATGTCGCCTACTACCCGTCAAATCATCCGAGGCACACTGGAGCAAGTACCCCAGGACCACTGGGAAGAGAGGGTCAGGATGGGCATCTACCTGTCCATGATCTCCCCGGATTATTTGATTTTTAGATAAAAATGAAAACAAGCTGCTGAGACAGGCTCCAGTAGCTTCAGAACAGATAAAGCTATGCACAAACTATCCAGACGGCAGTTTTTAAAGCAGGCAGGATGCACGGGCATGGGCGCCGCCACGCTTTTATCATCCCTCAACAACTTGTCCATCATCAACAGGCTGGTGGCTGCGCAAGCTTCGCCTCCTGGCGATTACAAGGCTTTGGTTTGCCTCCTGCTGGCAGGAGGCAACGATTCCTATAATATGCTGGTCCCCAGGGGAAGTTCCGAATACGCAGACTATGCGTCGACACGGGCAGACCTCGCCTTGCCGCAGGCCTCTCTGCTCCCCATCAACCCACTGGTCAGCGACGGCAAGGAATACGGAATTCATCCCAGCATGGCAGGCTTGCAGGGTTTGTTTGAAAGCCAGAAAGCGGCTTTTGTGGCGAATGTTGGAACGCTCATTGAGCCGATAGCCAATGCCACTGAGTACCAGGCTGGGCTCAAGCGAATCCCACTTGGTTTGTACTCCCATGCAGACCAGATTCAGCAGTGGCAGACTGCCATTCCGCACACCCGGGAAGCGGTCGGCTGGGGCGGACGGGTGGCGGACCTATTGAAGAGCTTGAATGGCAATCAGAACATTTCCATGAACATATCCTTGTCGGGCAGGAACGTCTGGCAATCAGGGAACACGGTGCTGGAGTACTCGATCAGCAATTCCGGGAATGGCGTCGAAGGGATTGCCCCGATAGTCCCGTCCTGGTACTCAAATGCAGGTTTCCTGCAGCGGCTGCAAATGTCCGCTATTGAGGATTTGTCCACTTTTCATTACGCCAACGTCTTCAAGGACACCTTCGGCGAGCTTACCGAACAGTCGGTGGAGGCATTTGAGGCACTTGAGCAGGCGATTGCAGGCGTCAACCTTAGCACTCCCTTTTCGACGAATTCCCTGGCAAAGAATCTGAAGATGATTGCCCGGGTGATTGGCGCCAGAGGCGCCCTGGGCATGCAACGCCAGACTTTTTTCGTCACTTATGGTGGGTGGGACCACCACGACGATGTCATAGAAAACCAGGAAGTAATGCTCGATATTGTCAGCACTGCCATCAGCCAGTTCATGAACGGTCTGGCAGAACTGGGCATACAGGATAAAGTAAGCTTGTTCACCATTTCAGATTTTGCAAGGACGCTCACTTCCAATGGCAAGGGTTCCGACCATGCCTGGGGCGGAAACGCCTTTGTGGTAGGCGGTGCCGTGAACGGCAAGAAGATTTACGGCACTTACCCGGCCTTGCACCTCCAGGGTAATCCACTGGTGCTGAACAACCGGGGGAATTTAATACCGACCACCGCAGCAGATTTGTATTTCGCAGAGCTGGCGCTGTGGTTTGGTGTTTCGCCGTCCGACCTTAGTACTGTGTTGCCCAATATCGGTTACTTCTATGACACCGCGTCCGGAGCGGCACCGCTTGGTTTTCTTGTTTGACCTGGATTAACTGGATTGTTTCAGCACTCAAATAAATCGAAATGAAGTCTAAATATTTAATACTCTATTTATCCTTATTATTATCAGGAATAAGTGTGCAAATGAATGGCCAGTCATGTATAGGCCCCATGGGTGAAGTAAAATGGCAATTGTACGAGAACATATCTGGCTCGGACATCAATGCACTGTTTGTCAGCCCCAGGTTTCCCCAAAATCCTACATGGGCGGAGGAGCTCAACAATCTGACAACCATTTCTCGTTTCAGCTCTGGTTACAACAACAACTACGGATCCATGATCCGGGGTTACATCAAGGCGCCAGAGACGGGAGATTATCAGTTCAACCTCACGGGTGACGACCGCTCCATTTTCTACCTCAGCACCGACAGCAATGCTGCAAACCTTGCAATCTGTGCAGAGGTGCCAGGCTGGTCAGGCGCCACAGAATACACCAAATATCCTCAACAGACCTCTGCTTTGACCCCATTGGTGGCAGGAAATTACTACTATTTTGAAATAAAACACAAGGAGGGGTCAGGTGGAGATCACATCACTGTCAGCTGGAAAAAGCCATCCACCATCAGTTTGCCTTCCTGGGCCATAGTACCGGACTCAAGCGTGTATGGGGCTGCTTGCGCCGTTCTATGCGAGAATGCGGGAAAACCATGTGACGATGGCAATCCTGCGACGAGCGACGACCGCTATGATGGAAACTGTCACTGCATAGGAAATCCCTCGGCACTTCCCTTTCCTTGTATCGGTGAAAGAGGCTATCTCACTGCGTTTTACTACGACACCATCTCTGGCAGTTCCGTATCAAACCTGTTGCTGAACCCGGCCTTCCCGAATCAGCCAGATCGCTCGGAGGTTTTAAAAGTGATGAAGGGTCCCCTGGTTTCAGCCACCTTGTATGGGACGCGTGTCAGAGGCTACCTTCGGGCCCCAGTAACAGGCATGTACCAGTTCAATGTCACTGGAGATAATGATGTAATTCTCAGGCTAAGTCCCAATGCGACTACCAATTCCTTTGATCAGATAGCCAGCAACAACGGTTTTGCTTCGACTTACAGCCATACCTCCTATCCACAGCAGACCTCCGACAGCATTCTTTTGACAGCCGGAAATTTTTATTCCATCGAATTGTTGCACAAGCAAAACTCAGGGAGCAATCATTATCAGGTTTACTGGAAAACGCCATTTGCCCGGGATGCAAACTGGCATTTGCTGGATGGAACTTACCTTTACAATTTCGACTACGACTGCGAGACAGCCTGCATTCCGCAGGGAACACCCTGCAACGACGGCATAGCGACCACCTTTGGTGACAAATACACTAACTGCGTTTGCGCAGGAACACCTTGCAGTGACCCCGCGTGCACCAATTCACTGGACTATACACCTTACGCAGCCTGCGAAAATGAAACTGAACGGCACTCCACCAATCCCAATGCATCCTGGCTGTCCTGCGAGCCCTCCTTGAGTCCAAACCCTGAAAGAGGCATCAGCCATTGGATGCGCTATGATCTCGGAGCCACCTACGCCTTGAGTGATGCCAAAATATGGAACTACAACGCTGCCAACTCAACTTCCCAGGGTTTCAAGGAAGTGGCCATTGATTACTCCCTGAATGGCACCAGCTGGTCACCCTTGGGTAATTTCACCTGGGAACAAGCAACGGGCAGCGGGTCTTACACCGGCTTCGATTTTTCCGCCTTCAACGGAATCAGTGCCCGCTACATCCTGATAACGGCGCTGTCGAATTTTAGCGGTTCAGGTTGCGCGGGCCTGAGCGAGTTCAACCTGGAGGCGACCACCTGCCCTCCTGTTGGCACGCCTTGCGACGACGGGAATCCAGAGACGAGCAATGACATGTACAATGCTTTCTGCACCTGCACCGGGTCTTACAACCTCAACAACCATTGTGCAGAAGTGGACCTGTTGATCGAGGACGTTCCCATCGCAAGCGCCAAGTACACGGCCCAGCAGAAAATCACTTCTACTGGCCTGGTCAGGTCAGGAAGCAATGTGGTCTTTCTGGCTGGAGAGCTGGTCACACTTAGCGGAGGTTTCGAGGTAAAATACGGAGCCGAATTCCTGGCTGACACTGAGCCCTGTGAGGAGACATCGGAGAAAAGGAAGAAGAAACCCAAAAAGGGACAACTCAACTAAGAAGCTGCCGTCTCTGCGCAATACCTCATTGTTAAAAAGGTTTTAACTATTTAGTCCCTTTTGCAGATGCTGCTGGCATTTCGGAAAGGGCGCGGGGCGCAGCCCCGCGCCCTAAAAAAAACTTCCCTATGGCCGGCGCCGCACTTATGCGCACCGCCAGCCGCCCTTTAGGGAGGCTAGTCGCATCTGAAAGGGCCCCCAAACAGTTATAAAAAATTGGAGTGCCTTGCTCATCTAAGGCGGTATGTCAGACACATGTCAGATTTCCCTGAACAGGGTCAATGTATTTACCCATAACTTTGCTGCTTCAAACCAAAAAAATTGATGCGCAAATTACCCTTATCAGCATTTATTTTCCTCTTTTTTTTCTCGCCGGTTGTGGCACAGGTTTCCGGAACTGTCGTGGGTCTTCAGCAAGAACCGCTGCCATTTGCGTCCGTCTATGTTGAAGGCACTACCAATGGGACCACGACCAATATGGAGGGATTTTTCTCGCTGGAACTGGAGCCGGGAAAATACAGGCTGGTGTTCCAATACGTCGGGTATCAGTCCGAGATCAGAGAGGTGGAGGTTTCCAGGGGCCGGTCAGTCCAATTAAAGGTCATCTTAAAGGAAGCTGCCATTGACCTTTCAACAGTGGAGGTAAGGGCCAATGCAGAGGACCCGGCCTACCCTATCATCAGGAAGGCCATTGCAAAGCGAGAATTCAATTACCGGCAGATTAAGTCCTCAGTCTGCGATGTATATATAAAAGGGACAGTCAAGATATTGAAAGCGCCCGAAAAAATCCTTGGCCAGGAGGTAGGCGACCTGGATGGAAACCTGGACACCAGCCGGCAAGGCATCGTTTACTTGTCGGAGTCCGTTTCTAAGCTGTATTTCAAGCAGCCAGGAAAGATGAAGGAGGTCATGGTGTCCAGCAAGGTCAGTGGAAACAACCAGGGCTTCAGTTTTAACAGCGCCACGGAAATGAATGTCAACCTCTACGACAATTTTGCCGTCTTTGGGCGCAACGTCATCTCTCCCATTGCCGATGCCGCTCTGAATTACTACCGCTACAGGTTGCACGGTGCCTTCATGGATGAACAGGGTTTTCTGATTTACAAGATAGAGGTCATTCCTAAGAACCCGGAAGACCCGGTTTACAGTGGTTTTATTTACATCGTCGACCAACTCTGGAACATTCAGGGTGCCGGGCTGATGGTCACTGGCCGGTCGTCCCAGTTGCAAGCTGTCGATTCCCTGATGATTCGCCAGGTGCATGTGCCTGTCAAGGGGCGGGACGTATGGCAGCTTTTTTCCCAAAGTTACGCTGTACAGGGCGGTTTATTTGGATTTGTTTTTGGCGGCAACTTTTCAGCCGTGTACCGCAATTATCAACTGGATATTCCCCTGGAGGACAAATTCTTTGGAAATGTGGTCATGAAGGTAGAGCCCGGCTCCAATGAGCGGGATTCGTTCTATTGGAGCCAGACCCGTCCCATTCCTTTGACGGAGGAAGAATCTAAGGACTATATCCGCAAGGACAGCATCCGGCTCGTGCGAACTTCCAAACCGTTCCTCGACTCGGTTGACCTGGCGGAAAACAAGCCGAAAGTTGGCGATTTGCTCACCGGTTACCGGTTTCAGAATTCCTGGAAGCGCTACTCTTTCACCCTGGAATCCCCTATCAACACGATACAGTTTAACCTGGTGCAGGGCATGCACTTCAATGCCGGGTTAGGGTTTGAAAAATCCTTTGATGAGAACAACAATCGCAGGCTGGTGTTGAAGTCGTTACTGAATTATGGACTGGCAGACAATCAGTTTCGGGCCTCTGGTGAGGCAGAATGGCGACCGAGGCCCAAAATTTTTGAAAGGATAAGCCTTGCCGGTGGCAAGCGTCTGGTGCAGTTCAATGAGTCGGAGCCCATCTCGGCGTCGCTCAATACGGCAGAAATCCTTTTCAACCGCAGGAATTACGCCCGTTTTTATGACAAGTGCTTCCTCAGGCTGGATTACCGCAGGGAACTCTTCAACGGCTTCATGGTTTATCCCTCCCTGCAGTATGCCCGTCGCACGATGGTTAGCAACAACTCTGACTACAGTTTTTTCCACCGGGATGACCGGATCCTTGACTCCAACCTGCCCGTGCATCCCGAAATCGATGGCGCAGCTATCCTGCCGCAGGAAAGCCATGCGCTCCAGGCCGGCCTCAGCATCAGGATTCGGCCCGGGCAGAAGTACATGGATTACCCGGACCGCAAATTCAGCATGGGAAGCAAATACCCGGATTTCTGGATACACTACCGAAAGGGAATTCCTTTTCGCAGCGGCCAGGCGGAGGGTCTGCGAAGCGATGTCTCTTTCGACCGTTTCTCGGCATCGGTGGTCATGAATGAGTGGACACTGGGTCTGGCGGGAGTCATGTCATTCAGGCTGGAGGGGGGATTTTTCCCCGCCAGTAGCAAGTTGCTCTTTTACGATTACCGCCATTTTTTAGGAAACCAGACCTCCCTGGGGAATCCAGCGCGGTATCTTTTTAGTTTCAAGATGCTGGAATACTACAGCTCCAGCACAGATGAGTACTGGTTGGAGGCCCACTGGGAGCACAACTTCAAGGGTGCCATCACAGACAAGATTCCTGGGCTAAAGAAATTGGATTGGAATCTGATTGCCGGCTTCAATTTCCTGTACACGCCGCGTCAAAAGGACTACCTGGAGCTTTCCCTTGGATTTGGGAACATCGGCGCAGGCATAGCAAAGTTCCTCCGATTTGACGTCGTGAGTTCCTTGCGGCAAGGTCAATACGCCGGCACAGGTTACCTGGTTGGCATCAACCTGCCTTTCGGTGATATTGACCTTAGCAGTTTGTAAGAGGCAGAGCCGGGAAAGTGTCAGAATTCCTCTTCAGATCTCCAGTCGGAGTAGGATAAATAGACAATGACGATCCCGGCCACGACCATCAATATTTTCACGAGGAATGAGTACAGCCCTCCCATTTGATCCATCCAGGCCAGGTAGGACAGTTGCAGACCAATCATGCTCAATACCAGGGAGGTAAAGCCGATGATGAAAAAGAGGAAACCGAGGATAATCCAGCTTGTTTTTTTCATAATGTGCGTTTTTTAAGGTTTTTTTGAAAAAAGAAAGATGCAAAAATAGGAATTGTATCAATTTCATTTTTACTTTTCCGCCTACGAATACTAACATTCCTATGGTCAACAACGTCTCACCATGGTAAAAATCATAGAGTGCCCGAGGGATGCCATGCAAGGTATAAGGCAGTTCATCCCCACGGATGTAAAGGTACGCTATATCAACCAATTGCTAAAGGTTGGATTTGACACCATTGATTTCGGGAGTTTTGTGTCTCCCAAGGCAATCCCACAGATGCGGGACACGGCTGAGGTGCTTTCTCAGTTGGAGTTCGGGGACAGTTCTACCCGCTTGCTGGCCATTGTTGCTAACCGCCGGGGAGCAGAAGAGGCTTCTGCTTTTCCAGCGATTGATTTCCTGGGGTACCCGTTTTCAATATCGGAGACCTTCCAGATGCGGAACACCAATGCGACTATATCGGAGTCCCTCGAATTGGTTCGCGACATTCAGCAGATTTGCCGACAGAGTAAAAAGGAACTCGTCGTGTATGTATCCATGGGATTTGGAAACCCTTATGGCGACCCTTGGAACGTCGACATCGTAAGCCGCTGGGTGGATGAACTGGCTGCCCTGGGCATCCGGATCATTCAGCTGTCTGACACCATTGGCGTATCGAATGTCGCCAGCATCGTCTATTTATTTTCGAGCCTATTGCCCAAATACGAGCCTTTGGGTATAGAAATAGGTGCCCATCTGCACACGGAGCCCCACAACTGGAGGGAAAAAGTGGAGGCAGCCTTTCAGAGCGGCTGCAGGCGCTTTGACGGCGCCATGAAGGGCTATGGAGGCTGCCCCATGGCCAGAGACGAATTGACCGGCAATATGCCCACTGAGCTCATGTTTTCCTTCTTCAAAGAACAGGGTACAGAAACAGGAGTTGACGAGCAGGAACTTCGACAGAGCCTCGCAATGGCCAGTGACATTTTCCTGAATTAGAGCATGTTTAAAACTTCAAGCGATAAATCCTACAGTCATGGAACGAAAAATTGACCAGCTACTTAACAAGTACGGCGAGAGCCATCAAAACGGCGTGAACAAACTCATCCACTGGATTTGTGTGCCGAGCATCATGTTCAGTCTTTTTGGACTGCTGTTTTCCATCCCTTTTATTGGGGAGCGCACACTCTTCACCAACTGGGCAGCGGTGCTACTGGCAGCGGCCCTGGTGTATTACCTTCGGCTGTCGATTCCCATGTTCCTGGGCTTCGTGATCATCGGAGGCGGCATGCTGTACGGCGTGAATTACATCTATGAAATGACCTTTAACGATGCAGTCATGCTGGCGATCATTTCATTTTTCATATTTTTCATGGCCTGGGTCGGGCAGTTTGTCGGACACAAAATCGAGGGTAAGAAACCCTCCTTCCTGGAGGACATCCAGTTTTTGCTGGTAGGGCCGGCCTGGCTGTTGCATTTTATCTTTCGACAAGTCGGAATTAAGTATTGAGGAAATTGGTCCTGAGGTGCCGGTGCCAGGCTTCAGGTATCAGTCCAGCTCGACGATCTTGCCGTAAGGCAGGAGTTCGAGTTCCCTGGCAGTGCTTTCATCCGGGTTGAATTGATCGGTACTGGCTGATGTCTGTCCGCTGACGATATAAATCGACATGTCCTCGTCGACTTTAGCGACAGACCGGATGATGTTATCTTCATCCCAGTAGGTGCCAGCGATGACCTCGCGATCGATGAGTTTACCACCCTTTTCGAAGGTGGCGAGTATGAACTGGTAACCTTGCACAGAGGCCTTCCAGTAAACAAGCGCATGATATTCCGTGATGCCTGCCAGTCTGAGGCAGGGAACGTATTCGGTGAGTTCATCGTTCACATCGCCGAACAAACGTTCGAATGGAAGAATGTGCTCCTCAATGAGTCGTTCAGGCAAAGGGTCATTCTCTGCGGCAAAGAGGGAGCTGCTTTCTTCTGTCAGAGAAACAGGAAGCGATACCTCGGGAAATCTTTCTATGAATGCGTCGAAACTCAGCATTTGGCGTTGATGGCTTTATGGAAAAATGTTTGTTGAATAATTTTGATGCTTTGAAGGCCCTGGCCTAATGTGGGCATTTCATTTGCAAAAATACCTTGGTGGAATGGTTATCCAAAAAAATGTCTCTTTAAAAGGACTCAATACCTTCGGAATTGATGTTAAAGCGGCTCACTTCGTGACTGTCAACTCTGAGGATGCGCTCAGAGAAGTTCTTTCGCTTGGCATCAGGCCCCTGCATATACTTGGAGGTGGCAGCAACCTGCTCATACAGGGAAATTTGGATGGGATAGTAGTCAAGAATGAGATCAGTGGCATTGAAATGAAGCCTGAGACCCCTTCAACTGTGCTGGTAGGTGCCGGTGGGGGAGGCAACTGGCACGATCTGGTGGTCTGGTGCCTGGACAGGGGTTTGTGCGGGCTTGAAAATCTATCCCTCATCCCCGGCAGCGTGGGCGCTGCTCCCATTCAGAACATCGGTGCTTACGGGGTAGAGTTAAAGGACGTTTTTTTCGAGTTGGAGGCTGTTCATATTGAAACCGGGGAGCTGCAAAGGTTCGACCGCAATGCCTGTCGCTTCGGATACCGGGAGAGCATATTCAAACAAGAGCTGAAAGGGAAGTACTTTATCACCAGGGTGTGGTTGCGGCTCTCTACCCTGCCCTGTTTAAACACCGGCTACGGAGACATACAAAAGACCTTGTCGGAAATGGGCATTTCAAATCCTGGAATCCGAGATGTGAGCAATGCTGTCATTCAGATACGGAAGAGCAAGTTGCCGGATCCGGCAGTGATTGGCAATGCCGGCAGTTTTTTCAAGAATCCTGAGGTCACGCAGGATCAGTTCCGGACCTTACAGGCGAAGTTTCCGGACATTCCCAACTATCCTCAATCATCAGGTACTGTCAAAATCCCGGCGGGATGGCTCATACAGCGTACCGGCTGGAAAGGCCGGCAGTTGGGCAAGGCAGGATGCCACGACCGTCAAGCGCTTGTGCTGGTCAATCTGGGGGGGGCTACCGGTGCTGAAGTTTTAACCCTTG
>JBEAYO010000002.1:0-28367 GCA_041159285.1 Bacteroidota bacterium
AATGCCCATTTTTTTGATTTTGCGAAGCAAAATCAAAAAAATGGGCATTCATTCATTATTTTATTCCGCCGCCGGAGGCGGCAAAGGTCTTTGAGACAGCCTCGACTTTTGCGACAGACTTAGTGTAAGGCCGTCGTAACGATCCTGTAGAATGCACTTTCCGGAGGTCAATTGGTGTCGGCGAAAAAGATTTCAAAGCGCGCCGGATCTTTTAAGACAGCTTCATTCCTTAGGCCAATCAACACTGGTGGAACGGATTCCTGATTTTTTTAATACAGCCCCGCGCGCCTTTTGCGAGACGGCTCCAAGAGATATAGGCTTTTAAACATCCTGCCATCAAGATTATAAAAATAAATACTTAAAAAACCGGATTAATTTTTCCGTGTTGTTTAGACAGATTCTACATTTGTGGTTTCTAAACAATCGTGCTGATTCCGTGGAAATGGCAGGAAGCGAAAGCAGTTAAAACCCTGAATTTTAATCACTAATGAAATGGCTACAGTAAAATTTACATTTGAAGATACCAGCATAGCGCCCAGACTCATAGACAACGTGCCTGCAGATATATCCATTCTGGAAGTGACTGAGGAGCATGACATCCACCTCAACCACAACTGTGGCGGGGTCTGTGCCTGCAGCACCTGCCACATCTACGTCCGCAAGGGTGAGGACTTACTGGAGGAAATCTCAGACAAGGAGGAGAACTTCATAGACAGGGCCATCAACCCCAGACTGGAGTCAAGGCTCGCCTGCCAATGCATCATATTAGAGGATGATGCATACATCGAGGTAGAGATACCGGACCAGTCCAGAATCATAGGTCACGAACATTAACAAACTTTAAAATATGGCTTTTGAAGATTTTGATAACTTGCCCATACAATGGAGCGACCATGAAGACATTGCCATGAAGCTTTACGAGCGATTTGGCGATCAATTCGACGAGGGAAAAATTTACAGAGTCCGCTTTACGGAATTGCTGGACTGGATCATGGAGATACCTAACTTCAGCGGCAAAAGAGAGGATTGCAGTGAAGGACATCTGGAGCAAATCCAGGCAAAATGGGTTTACGAGTGGCGGGACAACAACCGCTAAGGCTGTTTTTCCTGGTACTTCGCTGCTCTCAGGCAGACTACTGACAATAGATAAACATGAATGACCACGAATATTATCTGCCCGAAGGAGCTTCGGATTTCGAGAACGCGGGCAATGTTCTCAGTCGCTTCAAGCACATCGACACCTTCATGTTCGACGTGGACGGCGTCCTGACCAACAATGAAGTTCTGATTACAGAAGAGGGCTTTCTTCTGCGAGCCATGAATGTAAGGGACGGGTATGCACTTCGCCAAGCCCTGTTGAAAGGTTTCAATGTTTTCATCATCACTGGGGGACAGTCCAGGGGGGTGGCAGACCGGTTGCAGGCCCTGGGCATAAAAGACATAGCAACCGGCGTCAAGAACAAATTGGGAGCCTACGAAGAGTATATCGACATCTACGGTCTTCGGGAAGAAAAAATACTCTACATGGGAGACGACCTGCCGGACTACGAAGTGATGAAGCGAGTGGGAATGCCGGTGTGTCCGGCGGATGCAGCTCCTGAAATCCGGGAAATCTGCAGCTATATCTCCCCCTTAAAGGGTGGGCATGGATGCGCCCGGGATGTCATCGAGAAGGTACTGAAGCTCAACGGTGCCTGGCTGGACCGCGACCCTGATTGAGAAACTCTTTATCCTATGGGTATCCATGCTCTTCTGCGCCTCGTGAGATGGCCCAACTTGCTGATTGCCGCCGCAACTCAGTACTTGCTGCAGTACCTCGTATTGGTTCCTAGCCTGCGCGCAGCAGGGTACTCCCCCACCCTTGACGATTTCAACTTCTTTCTGCTCGTGGTTGACACCGCCATCGTGGCGGCCACTGGATACATTGTGAATGACCTGCTGGACCTCACATCGGATCTGGTCAACAAGCCTGAGAAAGTATTCATCAAAAGATTTTTTTCCGTCAGACAGGCTTATCTGATATACTCGATATTGCTGCTGGCAGGGCTTTTCCTGGCCTGGCATCTGGCCCTGCACGTTGGAAATCCGCTCCTGACCCTGATTTATCCGGCAGCATGCGGCATGCTGTGGCTATACTCGCAATACTTTAAGAAATGGCCGTTATGGGGGAATGTCGTCGTTTCCATGTTTGTCGCATTTGTGGCGGGAATAGTTCTGTTTGCCGAGCGGGAGGCATTTGCTGCATTGATGAAGACCGATTCATCGGAAATCCGCGAAACCGCCTGGATTTTTGCCGGTTACCTGATCTTCGCATTTTTCAGCAACCTTTGCCGGGAAATTGTCAAAGACATGGAGGATGTGGAGGGTGACCGGCTACATCAGGCAATGACCCTGCCAGTGCGCTACGGAATGGGCGTGGCCAGGGGCTGGGCGCTGAGCTGTGGCCTGGTTTTATTGTCCCTTTTGGGTATTTTGAATTATCTTTTTGCCATCAAGGACTTGTGGGCTGCCTTCCTATTTTCCCTGGTCGCCCTCACCCTGCCTGCCGGGGCATTGTTAGTTCTCATTTACCGGGCAAGAGAAAAGAACCATCATAGCCGTGCGAGCATGCTTCTGAAATACATCATGTTGGCAGGCCTTATTTTATTATTGCTATGGAAATCTTAAAGCGAAGGATCATTCTAGCCTCCAAATCGCCGAGGAGGAGTCATCTTCTCAGGGAGGCGGGTTTCAGCAACTTTGAAATCCGGGCGCTGGATGTGGATGAGAGCTGGCCGGCTGAAATGCCGGTGGACGAGGTAGCCCCCTTTTTGGCTGAGAAGAAAGCCATAGCCAGCAAGGGATTTTTGGAGCATCCGGAGGAAGTGTTGATTGCTGCCGATTCCGTTGTCATTCTGGGTGAGCGCATTTTCGGCAAGCCTGCTGACTACGATGATGCAGTCAGCATATTGCGCGCACTCTCCGGCAAGGTGCACCGGGTCATCACCGGTGTTTGCCTGTTGAGCCTCAGCAAGAAGCGGGTCTTTGCTGATGTTGCCAAGGTCTGTTTCCTTCCCTTGAGCGATGAAGAAATCCGCTACTACCTGGATCACTATGCTCCCTTTGACAAGGCTGGTGCTTATGCGATTCAGGAATGGGTGGGGTTGTGTAAAATTGAAAAAATCGAGGGGACCTATTCGAACATCATGGGCTTGCCCATGGAACGCTTGTATAGCGAACTGATGAAGTTTTGATTGGTCATCTGTGAAGGCATAGCGCACTTCCAAAATTCATCCAAGCGGTGCCGGCTGGCTCTCGCAAAGGGTTTTCGGCGGGCCGAAAAGCAAAACTCCCCCTTTCACCTCGGTTTGGCTCTCCAAACTGCAGCGAAAGGGGGAATTCAGGCACGTGTATAGCTACCATTCGCGCCAATTACGCAAAGGTCTCACGCAAATGAGACTTTTGGGAACAGCCCCGAAAAGTTTTGAGCGCAGGGTTGGATTTGGCCCTGCCCTGTGCACTTCCCGGGAGGTAGGTGCTCGGAACTTGGCTATGAGCACCTTCATGAAGAAGTCACCTCGCGAAGGAAGGTACTTTGAGACGTCTTCCCTTTCCGGATTATTCCACCTCTACCAATTCAGTTGAAGTGGATTTAGAAGCCTTTTTGCGTTCAAAATCCTTGAGCAGGGTTTTGCGTATGCGGATGCTCTTGGGAGTCACCTCGACATATTCATCCTCCATGATGTATTCAAGTGCCTCCTCCAGGGTGAACTTCACAGCAGGGACAAGCTTGATTTTTTCATCGGCACCAGAGGCCCTCACGTTGGTCAGCTTCTTCGTCTTGGTGACGTTCACCGTCAAATCTCCGGGACGGGTATTCTCTCCGATGATTTGTCCCTCGTAAATCTCCTCGTTTGCATCCACAAAAAAGTGCCCGCGGTCCTGGAGGTTGAAGATGGAATAAGGGATGGCTTTCCCTGTTTCCAGTGCGATGAGTGAGCCGTTTTGGCGCTTTGGAAGTTCACCCTTGTGGGGTTGGAACTCGATGAAGCGGTGCGTCATGATGGCTTCGCCGGCAGTGGCAGTCAGCAGGTTGCCGCGCAGGCCGATGATGCCCCGGGATGGGATCTCGAAATGAAGCACAACTCGATCGCCCTTTGGTTCCAGCGAATTGAGCAAGCCCTTGCGGCGGGTCACCATGTCAATGGCTGTTCCGGAATTGACCTCCGGAACGTCTATGGTCAGCGTTTCAACCGGCTCGCAAAGCACACCATCTATTTTCTTCAGAATCACTTGAGGTTGTCCAATCTGCATCTCATAGCCCTCCCGGCGCATGGTTTCAATCAGGATGGAGAGGTGGAGAACACCGCGGCCGAAAACCCGCCAGGCGTCCGTGGAGCCAGCGTCCTGAACGCGGAGGGCCAGATTTTTCTCCAATTCCTTTTCCAGGCGGTCTTTGATGTGGCGGGAAGTCACAAACTTGCCCTCCTGGCCGAAGAACGGGGAGTCATTGATGGTAAAGAGCATGCTCATGGTCGGCTCATCGATGGCGATGGTCGGCAGAGCCACCGGATTGTCGGCATCCGCGACGGTGTCGCCGATTTCGAAACCTTCGATGCCCTGTATGGCGCAAATATCGCCAGCCTGCACCTCCTCGGTTTTCACCTTGGAGAGCCCGTCGAACAGGTAGAGGCCACGGACGGTTTGGCGGGTGAGAGATCCGTCGCGCTTGACCAATGCGATTTGCTGCCCTGCGCGAAGCTTTCCGCGATGAAGCCTGCCGATGGCGATACGGCCGATGTAGCTGGAGTAGTCCAGGGAGGTCACCAGCAGTTGTGCTCCGCCCTCGAGAGCCTTGGGTACAGGGATATATTCAAGGATGGCATCGAGGAGCGGGGTGATGTCAGCTCCTGGCTTGCGCCAGTCGCGAGACATCCAGCCCTGCTTGGCAGAGCCAAAGACAGTCGGGAAGTCCAGCTGGTCCTCGCTGGCACCCAGGTTGAACATGAGATCGAACACCCCGTCCTGCACCTCATCCGGGGTGCAGTTTTCTTTGTCCACCTTATTGATGACGACGATGGGCTTGAGGCCGAGCTCAAGGGCTTTTTGAAGCACGAAGCGGGTTTGGGGCATGGGGCCCTCAAAGGCATCCACCAGCAGGAGGACGCCGTCGGCCATGTTGAGCACCCGCTCCACTTCGCCGCCGAAGTCGGCGTGGCCCGGGGTGTCGATGACATTGATTTTGACCCCCTTGTACCAGAAGGCAGCATTTTTTGCCAGAATGGTGATGCCCCTTTCCCGCTCGAGGTCGTTGTTGTCCATGATGAGTTCTCCGGGGGCTTCGTGTTCTCCGAAAAGTTTGCCGGCGAGCAGCAGTTTGTCCACCAGGGTGGTTTTTCCGTGGTCAACGTGGGCGATGATGGCGATATTTCTGATTTGCATAAACTGGTTTTGACTATTCACTCCGAAATACAATTCCGGCGCTTGAAAAGTTTACTAAAGCGATGATAATTTTTTGACGAGTAACCTTGAAGCTCTTGGAGTTGGCCATTTGAAGGCGCCGGGAGGCAAAGCTTAAAAGACTGATTTTCAATTATTTGAAAATAGCTCATCTTTTTTCTGTCAAAAATAGGTGCAAAGGTAAACATTATTGTGCTGTCAGGAAACAGCCAAGGACATTTTAAATGTTAATTGTACGTAAAATTAGATGGGAATCCAGGGCGAAGCCTGTCCAAAAGTCAAAGTTGTATATAAAGACCCGGCGTCTCTTGTTTCTGTAATCGTGTAAAAACTCGGCAGGGCCTTTGAAAAGGTCGTGGGGAGAGGGTTTAAGGGAAGTCATCTGTGCGCTCAGGTACGCCGAAGGCCAACCTTTACGGAAGGTAAACGCACTCCGGGTCTTTATTGATGGAAAACGAATAAAGATGCATAACTTTGGGCTTTGAAACAACTTTTAACATACCTCCATCGGTTTCATCTGAAAACAAATCCAAAATCAACTTTTTTCGTAGAAGGGTATAAAAATTCAACACAATGAGGTTTTACATTCTTATGATCTTGACAATGTTCAGTACAGGCGTTTACTCACAAAGAGAGACTGATAAAATAGGAGACTTAAGCTTCGACAACTACCCTGTTTACCAGGGACAAGACCTCGGGCTTACTTACTCAAAGAAAAAATCGGATTTCAAGATATGGTCTCCACCGGCTGCCGCTGTTCGTATGCTGGTTTATGAAACAGGCGAAGGCGGCAAGCCCATGCTGACCAAGGACCTGGAGAAAGGCAAAAATGGCACCTGGTCGGCACGACTAAAGGGAGATTGGGAAGGAAAGTTCTACACCTTTCAAATGCAGTTGGGGGAAACCTGGCTGCCGGAAACAGCAGATCCCTATGCCAGGACCACTGGCGTCAATGGCAAACGAGCGATGATCCTGGACCTTAAAAAAACTAATCCGGAGGGTTGGGAATCGGACAGCAGGCCACCGCTCAAGAGCGTCCACGACATCATTCTGTATGAATTGCATCTGAGAGATATCTCCGTTCATCCGGCCGCCGGAATCGAGCGGGCCGGTAAATACCTGGGTCTGACAGAAACCGGCACAAAAACACCTGACGGCCGCAGCACCGGGCTGGACCACCTCAAGGAATTGGGCGTGACCCATGTTCACATCCTCCCGGCCTTTGACTTCAAATCGCTGGATGAGCGCGACAGCACCGCCTCAGAATACAACTGGGGCTATGACCCTCAAAACTACAACGTGCCGGAGGGAAGCTACGCCACCAATCCCTATGACGGGTCTGTCAGAATCAGGGAATTCAAGCAAATGGTCAAGGCCCTGCATCAAAACGGGCTGCGCGTCGTGATGGATGTGGTGTACAATCACGTGGGCGGAGATGTAGAGTCTAGCCCACTCTACCTGCTTGCCCCAAATTATTACTTCCGCTTTCAGGGGCCGCCGCTCTACAAGTGGTCCAATGGTTCCGCCTGCGGCAATGAAACTGCCTCAGAGCGTGCGATGGTGCGAAAGTTCATCTTAGAGTCCATGGTGTATTGGGCCAAGGAATACCATATCGACGGTTTCCGCGTGGACCTGATGGGATTGCACGACATTGAGACCATGAACCAGCTGGCAGCCGCCCTGCGGGCAGTGGACCCTACCATCTTCATCTATGGAGAAGGATGGACAGCGGGAGAGTCCACCCTGTATGAACAAGACCGGGCCATAAAGTCCAATGCCTCGCGGTTAGACGGCGTCGCGGTATTTTGTGACGAATTTCGGGATGCTGTAAAAGGACACGTTTTCAAGCCTCAGGCCAAGGGCTTCGTCAGTGGAGGCGACAAGCTGGAGGAAAGCGTGAAATTTGGAATCGTGGGCGCCGTCCAGCATCCCCAGCTCAACTACCAGTTGGTAAACTATTCTCAGCGTCCCTGGGCAAAATCTCCGGCTCAGTGCATCAACTATGTCTCCTGTCATGACAACCACACCCTGTGGGATCGCCTGAAGAATTGTTCGCCTGAAAGCTCGGAACAGGAATGGCTGTCCATGGACAAGCTGGCCCAGACCCTGGTTTTTACCTCGCAGGGCATCCCTTTCCTCCATGCAGGGGAAGAATTCGTCCGCACTAAATTCGGTGAGGAAAATTCTTACAAATCCCTGGATGTCGTCAACCAGATGAACTGGGAGCATAAAAGCAAATACAGCGACTTGTATGAATACTACCGCAACCTGATCCTGATGCGAAAGGCACACCCGGCTTTCCGCATGCAGTCAGCGGAACAAATCAGCAAGCACCTTGAATTTTTGGACCTGCCCTTTGACAACACGGTGGGGTATCTCTTGAAAGACAATGCAAACGGGGATTCCTGGAAGCGCATCCTGCTGTTATTCAACGGGAACAAGGTCGGCAAGCAGGTGAGCATCCCGGAAGGCAACTGGAACATCATCTGCCAGAATGGCCGCATTGACATGAAGGGGATGGGAAAAATCACTGGCAACAAAGCCAACCTCCACGCCCATTCAGCCCTGATACTGGCGGAGTGGTAAGTAGTCGGTAAAAGCTAAATAAGACGAGTATGAAAGTTGACATACTGGCCATCGGTGTTCATCCCGACGATGTTGAGCTTAGCTGTTGCGGAACCCTGCTGAGGCATCTCTCGATGGGCAAAACGGCAGGATTGCTGGACCTGACGCGTGGAGAGCTGGGAACCCGCGGAAATGCGGAAATCAGGGATCGCGAGGCGGCAGAAGCAGCCCGCAAAATGGGCGCCATGTTCAGAAAGAACCTGGGCATGGCGGATGGATTTTTCCAGTACGACCAGGAACATTTAAGGCAAATCATACGTGTGATTCGCTGGTGTCAGCCGGATATCGTACTGGCCAATGCGCCAGAAGACCGTCATCCGGATCACGGAAGAGCCGCAAAGCTAACCGCGGATGCCTGCTTCTACTCAGGACTGGTGAAAATTGGAACCCTCGACGACAGCGGCCATCAGCAGGCGCCTTGGCGTCCCAAGGCGGTTTACCACTACATTCAGGACAGGGATTTGGAGCCTGACTTCGTGGTGGATATTTCCCCTTTTGTAGACCAAAAAATGGATTTAGTGCTTACTTTCAGGTCCCAGTTCAACCAGGAGGAGAATGAAGAATACCAGCAGGAGCTTCAAACCCCCATTTCAGGAAGGAACTTCCTGGAATTCCTGAAGGCCAAGAACAGGGCCTTTGGAAGGCGGGCCGGTTTTGATTTTGCGGAGGGCTTCATCGCTGCAAGGACAATAGGGGTCAGCGATTTATTCTCACTACACTGAAGGGAAATCTCCGTTCGGTCAAAAGCCTGGCTTTCGCTCCAGGGAGTTCACATAATCGAGGGAACCCAATCGGAACCGGAGGGGCATTTTCATTTTCTTATCGAGGGAAGCCTCCAGCCTGCAAAAAAAGGGTTGATTGAAATGAAAAGCCCCGGATGGATTCATTGCAGGCAGTCTGGCAGTGGAGCAAGGAATTTTTTCGGAGATATATTGAAATAAATACAGTTTTCTTTCAACAGGCCGGATTGTAAGGCCAGGCGAGGACTGGAGTATTTCCCTCGCGAGGGGCTGGGAAAGCAGACTTGTGGCTGACATACCTAAGCACAAAATAAGCAAGGATGATTTGATGCGGGTATCTAAAATACTGTGTCTTTTCCCCGTGGTCTTCAAAGCGTGCAGGTTCCCGCCCACACGGCGACTCCGATCCAGGCAAGGCCTTTGATCAGGAAAAAAAGGAAGCCCGCAAAACCTACTTTTTTCAGCCATCGGGAGAACTTAGATGTATTAACTTGTGATTGTTCCAACTTCTGTTCCATAGTCAGCAATTGATTTTCAGGTCTGAATTACTCCAGTACTAAACCGTTGAACTGGAGAAAAGTTTGCCATTTCGATGCCAGCAGAAATCCATTTCCTTGTCTCCAGGGGGTCTATGATTGCATCAACCCACAGCCTGGCGGCAGCATAGTAAGGTGTCGTGGTTTGATCATAATGAGACTGAATTTGTGAAAGCAGCTTTTTTTCGTCCTCGCGGTTCAATTCCTGCTCCTTCTCCTTGAGCGCTGCCTTTTGAATCTGCAGCAGGGTTTGGGCAGCCTGTGCTCCGCCCATGACAGCTATTTTCGCACCAGGCCAGGCGACTATGAGCCGCGGGTCGTAGGCTTTGCCGCACATGGCGTAGTTGCCAGCGCCGTAAGAATTCCCCACGATGACAGTGAATTTGGGAACAGTGGCATTGGCCACGGCGTTGACCATTTTTGCGCCATCCTTGATAATTCCGCCGTGCTCCGAGCGGCTTCCCACCATGAAGCCGGTGACGTCATGCAAAAACACCAACGGGATTTTCTTTTGGTTGCAGTTCATCACGAAGCGGGCAGCCTTGTCGGCGGAATCTGAATATATGACACCACCCACCTGCATTTCCCCCTTGGCGGAGCGCGTTACGGTCCGGTTATTGGCAACGATTCCCACAGCCCAACCGTCTATGCGCGCATAGGCGCAAATGATAGTTTTGCCGTAGTCTTTTTTATAAATGGTCAGCTCGGAATTATCCACCAGGCGCCTGATCACCTCCACCATGTCGTATTGGCGGGTATTTTCCCAGGGCATGATTTGGTAAATCTCTGCAGGGTTTTCCTTTGGGGGAGCCGTGGCTTCACGATTGAATCCGGTTTTCTCTCGCTCGCCCAACTTGGAGACCAGGTCGCGAACCAAGTCCAGGCATTCCTTTTCGTCCCTCACCTTGTAATCGCAGATGCCGGAAATTTCAGTTTGCGTAGTGGCGCCGCCCAGGGTTTCCTGGTCAATCGATTCCCCTATAGCAGCCTTTACGAGGTAGGGTCCGGCCAGGAAAATGCTGCCAGAGCCCTCCACGATAATCGACTCATCAGACATGATGGGCAGGTAAGCGCCGCCGGCCACACAGCTTCCCATGATAGCCGCGATTTGTGGGATGCCCTCAGCGGACATCATAGCGTTGTTTCTGAAAATCCTGCCAAAATGCTCTTTGTCAGGGAAAATTTCGTCCTGCATGGGAAGGTAAACCCCGGCGCTGTCCACAAGATAAATAATGGGAATGCGGTTTTCCATGGCAATTTCCTGGGCGCGCAGGTTTTTTTTTCCAGTGATGGGAAACCAGGCACCGGCCTTCACAGTGGCGTCATTGGCCACGACGATGCAGACTCTGCCGCAGATTTTACCAAGGGCAACCACCACGCCGCCTGCCGGGCAACCTCCGTGTTCCTCGTACATCTCGAACCCTGCAAAAGCGCCGATTTCCAGCCAGGGGAACTCCTTGTCCATCAGGTAATCCAGGCGCTCGCGGGCATGCATCTTGCCTTTGGCGTGAAGTTTCTCAATTTTTGAGGCTCCCCCTCCCAGCCTGATTTTGACCAGGCGATGATTCAGGCGAGAGATGAGGAGTTTCATCGAGTCTTCATTCTTATTCTTTTCGATGTCCATTTGCAGGATTTTTGCGGAGAGAGTTATTTAACCACAAAGGTGTAGTAATACTCGCCTTTATAGCTTTCGTAAAAACCTTCGAGGTAAACCTTTTTGCCTTTGTTTTTAAGCAGTTGGTCCACGACCTCCTGCACATTTGATACTGGCACATCGCCTACTTTCGTGATGATGTAACCTGGGTCCATTTCAGTGCTTTCGATGATGCTGTTGATGGCAATTTCCTCCACATAGACGCCGGAAGCCCTCAAGCGTCGCTTCTCCTGGACGTTGAGGTCGCGCAGAGAAAAGCCCAGATTCTGCAGGATGCTTTCATCGTCATTTCTGACGGCGACAGGATTAGGGCGGGGCTTGCCCTTTAGGGTAACAGTGGCAACGCGACGCTTTCCGTCCCTGAGATACTCGACATTGACAGTGCTCCCGGGCCTGAGCCTTCCTATCTGCTCCTGCAGTTCCGGAACTGATCTGATGCGCAGGTTGTTGATTCCCACGATGATATCGTAGGACTGCAGGCCGGACTCGGCAGCAGCTCCGCCGCCGAATACGCTGGAGATGAGGACGCCTTCCACAGCGGGCAGTTCGAGCTCTTTTGCAATTTCGCTGGTGACAGGCCTTATTTGGACCCCCAGTAGTCCGCGCTGTACCTCGCCGTAAAGACGCAAGTCTTCGACCACCTTGTTCACCAGTGTGGAGGGAATCGCGAAGGAGTAGCCCTCGTATTTTCCGGATTTGGTAATAATGGCCGTATTGATGCCGATAAGTTCCCCCCGGGTGTTTACCAGGGCACCGCCGCTATTGCCGGGGTTCACAGCAGCATCGGTTTGGATGAAAGACTCGATGGTGTATTCCCCCTCGAGGACATCTATGCTGCGTCCTTTTGCGCTGACGATGCCGGCAGTGACTGTGGAGGCAAGGTTGAAGGGGTTACCGACGGCAAGGACCCATTCACCCACCAGTAGCGAGTCGGAATTTCCAAACACCAAAAACGGCAAATCCTGTGCGTCAATTTTCAGCAGGGCGAGATCGGTTTGAGGGTCTGTGGCCAGGAGTTGGGCTGAAAACTCCCGCTGATCATTGAGGGTGACCTCATATTTTGTTCCTTCCTCTATGACGTGGTTGTTGGTGACGATGTATCCATCCGGGGAAATAATGACCCCGGAGCCAGAGGATGCTCCAAACGAGTTGGAGTTCCACCAGTTATAGCCTATGCTTTCAATGGTGCGGATGTTGACTACTGCTGGCGTGACAGCGTTGGCAGCGGCAATGAAGTTATTGTCAAATGAAAAGTTCCCCGGACTGAAAAGTGTGCTATGGTGTGTTTTGTAGGTGGCTAAAGCAGGTGTATCTTCGGACTTATTCTGCAGGTAAATGAAACGGGGCCTCTCCAGCATGCGGACAATCATGATGGTCAGCAGGGAGGTTAAAAGAGCGGTGGTTGCTATAAGCTGCCAGGTATTTTTCATGCTGAAACAGACAATTCCATAATTTGATCGAGCAGGGTTTCTTTCAGGTATGGCAAGTTCGGCAATACTGGTGATAAAAACAAGGAAAAGAGGAGCTTTGTTTTCAGGGCGGCTTTTTTTGGCGGCTTTGTGAAACCTATAGTTCCGGATTCGCCTTTGGCAAGAACTGTAGCGGTGAAAAAAGAGATGAGAACGATGCCAGAGCTTCTTTTACACAAGCACTGGCATCGTTTTGAGAAGAAAAGCTGAAGGAGGAGCTTATTTCAATGTGAGACCACGGCCTTCATAGGTCTTGCTAAAAAGGCGGCCTCAGGGTCAAGTTTGCGAAGAGGCGGTGATCAGAGGTTTCGTCCTCGATGGCTGTCTCAAAAGTACTTGAAACTGTGCCCCTTCTCGATGCGTAGCAAGGTTTCATAAATAAGCCGGATTACATTTTCGACATCAGACTTGTGAGCCATTTCGACCGTGGTGTGCATGTAGCGAAGCGGCAGCGAAATCAGTGCAGAAGGAACACCGCCGTTGCTGTAGGCAAACGCATCGGTGTCAGTACCCGTGGAACGGGATGCCGCCTCGCGTTGGACGGGAATATTATTGGTGGCTGCCGTGTCGATGATCAACTGCAGCAATTTATTGTGGACGGCAGGTGCGTAAGTCACGGAGGGACCCTCCCCGCATTTGACATCGCCGTTGGATTTCTTCTCCATCATCGGCGTCGAGGTGTCATGGGTCACATCTGTCACGATGGCCACATTAGGCTTGATAGCATCTGCAATCATCTGGGCACCGCGCAGGCCGATTTCCTCCTGAACAGAGTTAACCACGTAGAGGGTATAGGGAAGTTTGACATTGTTTTCCCGAAGCAATCTGGCTACCTCAGCAATGCAGAAGCCTCCCATGCGGTTGTCCAGGGCGCGGCCGACGTAGTATCGGTCGTTAAGGGTCATGAATTCGTCCTCGTAAGTAATCACACAGCCCACATGCACACCCATCTCGAGGACTTCCTTCTTGTCCTTCGCCCCGATGTCAATGAAGATGTTGTCAAGTTTTGGGCTTACCTTGTCTTCATTATGGCGGGTATGGATGGCAGGCCAGCCAAAGACGCCCTTTACGATTCCCTTTGGGGTGTGGATGTTGACGCGTTTGGAGGGGGCGATCTGATGGTCGCTGCCTCCGTTTCGGATGACGCTGATGAAACCCTCTTCGGAGATGAAGTTAACGAACCAGGAAATCTCGTCAGCATGGCCTTCGATGACGACCTTGAAATCGCTTCCGGGATTGACCACGGCATAGGCAGTGCCGTAGTTGTCCAGGTCCCACTCATCGGTGTAGGGTTTGAGGTATTCCAGCCAAAGCTGTTGACCCTTTGATTCATAACCCGTGGGAGAAGGATTGTTCAGATAGTTTTTTAAGAATTCTTCAGATTGATTAGTAATAATTGCCATACCTCAAATTTTATGACCCCAGGGGAGAGAGCCTGGAAGGGGACTGCATGTTATTTATGAAATTGAAACAATCTAGCTACCTGTTTTGATTCGCCAGGATGTAAGCATATCCACATCGTTGAGGTTGATATACCGAACAGCCAGGGCCTCCCTGACAAGGACATCGTAATTAGAGAGCGCCTCGAAAGGACAGTCGGCGGATTCAAAGGCCGTCTTCGCTTTGTCAAAATTATAGCTGAAAATAGCCAGCACGCCCGCCACAACAATTCCTTCCTGACGCAGTGTTTCCACTGCGGCGATGCTACTGCCTCCTGTGGAGATCAGGTCCTCCACCACCAGCACCCTGGAACCAGGCTTCAGCTCTCCCTCGATGAGATTTTGCCTGCCGTGTTCCTTAGCCTTGGCCCTCACGTAGGCAAAGGGCAGCTGCAGCGCGTCGGCCAGGAGCATTCCGTGAGCGATTCCTGCTGTTGCTACGCCTGCGACGGCATCAATGTTTCCGAAATCCCTGGATTTTTCTACCAGGCAATCTTTTATGAAATTCCTGACCTCCGGATGCGACAACACGATCCGGTTGTCACAATAAATCGGAGATAAAATTCCGGATGCCCAGGTAAAAGGTTTTTGCGGGCTGAGCTTTATTGCCTTAATTTGCAGTAAACGGTTTGCAACTTCTACCGGTATATTCATGATGTTTGTTCTTTGATGAATGATGATTGATCATTGTGGGACAAAGCAGCCTGAAGTCGGAGACTCAGCTTCAAAAAAGTGTGCAAATGTATAAAATTTACATAAACCAAACCGCTGTTATTCTAAAAGCAGCACCGTCGGGGGACGAGAAAATGGAGCAGACCGAAAGCAAGTTGGTTTTGCGCTATTCCGGAAAAAAGAAATTTCTGATCAATGTAGTCGATATGTTGGAAAAAAGCAGCCGCCTGGAGCAGGTGCTCGTCTGGTTTGAAAGTTTAGACCAGCTTTGGTCCGACTTCCAGTCTGCATTCTTCCCGGTGGCAGCTGCCGGAGGGGTGGTTTTCCGCGACAAAATGGCCCTTGTCATTTACAGGCGCGAGCACTGGGATTTGCCAAAGGGGAAAATAGAAAAAGGCGAAAATGCCGAGCAGGCAGCCATCCGGGAAGTAAGGGAAGAAACCGGCTTGCAGGAGTTGGAATTGGGACCATCCCTGAAGGACACCTGGCACATTTACAGTTTTAAAGATAAAAGAATTCTGAAGACCACCCATTGGTACATCATGTACACCGGCCAGGAGGAGTTGCATTTGCAACATGAGGAAGACATAGAGGATGCAAAATGGGTGGATCCGGTCAGCTTCCTTGAAAGACCCGGGCCTGTTTATGGGAACATCAAGGATGTACTGGTGGATGCGTGCCGACAATTAAACCAGTCAACCCATGAAGATTAGAAAGATTTCGCTCCAAAACATCCACTCCATCCGCAATGAAACCCATATAGACCTGGAGAAGTCGCCTTTGGCCGGCTGCGGGCTGTTTGTCATCACCGGCGATACCGGTGCCGGCAAAACGACCATACTGGACGCAATGACCCTGGCCTTGTACGGACAGGTATGCCGCTCCTCAAAGGAACCCGACATCATTTCTCACGGAGCCGCCGCCGGGTACGCGGCCTGTGAGTTCGAGGCGAAAGGGGAAATCTATTTTGCACGATGGGAAACCTCGCTCAGGACTAACAACGCCGGAGAAATTACACCGGTAAAGAGAAGACAGCTGGCAAAATGGAATGAAGACAGTCAGCAGTTCGAATTATTGGCTTCTGGTTTGACGGACGTCAACAACCAAATTATAAAAATCAGCTCCCTTGATTTCGTGCAGTTCACACGCTCCGTGCTACTGGCCCAGGGGGATTTTGCTGCCTTCCTGAATTCCAGAGCAGAGGGAAGGGGTGCTCTGCTTGAAAAAATCACGGGAAAGGAAATCTACGCCTTGCTATCCAAGGCTGCCAATCAGCGTTTCGGCCAAGAGAAAAGGTTGCTCAACGACCTCTATTTGCGCAGGGAAAGCATAGCCTTGCTCCCTGATGAGGAACTGGAATCACTGGCTATTCAACTACAGCAATCGGACCAGGCGCGGCAGAAGTTGCAGGAAGAACTTGAGTCGTTAAGAAGGCAAAAGTCATTGTTGACGCGAAAAGAAGAACTGGAGCGAAGCATATCGCGACTGGAAGCGGATGCACAAGTGCTGTCAAACGACAAGCAAGCAGCCCTACCCTATCTGGAGCGCCTGGCGCTGCATAAGAAAGCAAGCAAATTCGCTGCACATCTGGAGCGTCTGGAAGAGGAAAGTGAGAAAGCCACCAGAGGGGCTGAGGAAACAGACCTGATTGCCATGAAACTGGCAAACCTTACGATTGCGGAAAGTGAGAAGAATCAAGCTTATCAGGCAGCTCTTCAAAAGGTACAGGCAGCGAAATCCACACAAATAGAAACTTTACAGCTGCTGGATCGCGTGGTAGCACTTGATGAAAGAATCAAATCTCAACAGGTTAACCTCGAGGAACGACAACGGCAATATAATCAGTTGGAAAACGATCAGGCCAAGGCTACAGCGCAGCTGAATTCGCTGCGACAGCTAATTCTGAGCATCGAAAGCCAGCTGAAGGAGACCAATGCCTGGCTGGCGGCAAACCCAAGACTTGCCTCACTGCCCTCAGACCTCAACAACATGGTTGGTTTGCGTGAGCGACTTCGAGAACAATGGAGAAGGATGCAACATGTGCTCAAAGACATCTCGAACCTTCAAACCGAAATTGAAGCCGGGTCGGCATCCCTGCAGCAACTGGCCATTCAGAAAAAACAAGATGAGGAGCAACTGCTCCGTCTGCAGGCTCAAATACGGCAATTGGCACCTGGGTTCGACATCCAGGACACGGGCAGCCTCATCAGTCAGCTGAACAGGGAGATTGAAAAATCAAAAGAAAGGCTGTACACCTTCGGCCAGTTCAAGGTTCACCACAACGCCTTTGAGGAGCTATCCAGGAAACTGTCAGATTCCCAGCTGGCGCTCGAGCAACTAAGCGCTGAAGCTTCGGAGTTGCAACGAAGAATGGCTGATAACGAGGCAGTGCTGAGGGGGCTTAAGGAGGACTATGCCTACAGACAGGAAATTTACAAGCAGCAGCAACTGCTTGCAAACTATGAGAAGGATCGTGCCCAGCTAAAGGCAGGAGACCCCTGCCCACTTTGTCAATCCACTCACCATCCGTTCCGGGATCACGGCATTTCCATTTATGCAGACAAAGCCAGGGAGGAGTTTGAACAAGCTGAGAAGGAGTTGCAATCAGCGCAAAAAGTGGCGGACGAACTCAGGGCCATGGAATTGAAGAACAGGATTAAAAAAGAGCAAACAGCAGGCCGTGATGATTCACTGATCTTAGGACTTAAATCGCAAATAGAGGGTCACAGGCTAAACATGGGGGACTTGTTCCCGGGGCTCGCTGCATCAGATTTCAGTGAGGATACTATTTCGGAATTGAAAATCAATATGTCGAGGGAAGAGACATTCCTGCCAGACAGAATCAAGCAAAGGGAAGCTGTGGAGCTTGCTGTCCGGCAGCTCGGGATATGCAAAGAAAGTTTGCGCGGTTTGGAAACGCAAGAAGGTAATTTAGATGCCTCATTGCAAAAAAGCCGGCATCGGCTCCAGGAATTGGAAAAGACTGGCCAGGAAGAAAATGAAAGTTACCAATCCTTGGTTTCGGATCTAGATGTGCTGTTGGATCCCTATGGCTACAGATTTGAGGTGGACTCTGCAAAGGCGACATTTGACTTTCTGGATGCAAAGGCAAAGGAATACCAGGCAGCTTTGGAAAGGAAAAATGAGCTTAAAAATAAGCTGGATATACAACAAGCCATGCTGAAACAGGTTAGCCAAACGGACAGTGACCTAGCGGACAGAGTCCGGAAAGCCGGTGTCGCGTTGCAGACAGAGCGAGAGCAGCTGGAGTCGTTGCAGCTGAAACGGAAAGGAATTTTTCAAGACAAGGATCCAGCTGCTGAGCGAGATCGCTTTCTGCAGGCCTTGGGGCAACTCGAGAGTGAGGAGAATAAACTAAGGAATAATCACCTGGAAACCCGCGACCTGCTAACTGCCACAGGGCAACAACTGAAGGAAAAACAGGAACAACTTGCGAATGTCATCCAAAGCAGAGACAAGTTGCAAAAGAGCCTGGAGCAAGAGCTGCAGCAAACGGAATTCGGACAGATTGAAAACCTCCGCAAGAGTCTGATCCGCCAGCAGGAGGAACTTCAGCGCCTTGAGCACACTTTCAGCCAATTGAAGAAACGGGAAGATGCGATAGAAAGTCAGTTAAAGGTTAACAGGGAGAAACTGGCTGAGATTGCGCCGCAGGTTTCAGAAGGTGAAAGCCTTGAAATGACAGACCAAAGCATCGAGCAATCGGAATCAGAGAAGCAGCGTCTAAATGAGAAAATAGGTGCTATTCGGCAGCAATTGAGCCAAATCGAAAGCTCCAGGCAAGGGGCGGAGGAATTGCTGCAACAAATCGAAGTGCAGCAAAAGGCGTTCAATCTCTGGTCTTCCATGAATGATTTGATAGGGCACAGCGAGGGAACAAAATTCAGGGTTTTTGCGCAGAGCCTAACCTTGCGCCAGCTGGTGCAGCTGGCCAACCTGCATCTTGAAAACCTGAATGGCCGATACATCATTCAGAAACAAACAGGACAGGACCTGGAACTGGAGATTGTCGACACATTCCAGGGCAACAGCAGGCGCTCCATGGGTTCGCTGTCCGGCGGGGAGAAATTCCTGGTGAGCCTGGCGCTGGCCATGGGACTTTCAGACCTGGCAGGCCGACAAAGCAGCATCGGCACCTTGTTCATCGATGAAGGATTCGGCACGCTGGATGACGAGGCACTCGACATGGCGATCAGCACAATGGAAAACCTGCACGCCAGGGGAAAGACCATCGGGCTGATCTCGCACGTCAAGGCATTGAAGGAACGGATTATCACGCAGGTGCGCGTCATAAAGCAGGGTGCCGGGATCAGCGTGGTGGAGATTCCCGAGGTCTGAGAAACTTATTTTAAAACCTTGGCTTCAATAAATCGCCATCAAGGGTGGCTACCATCTGATTTTAGAGAGGTCGACGTTGTCCCTGACCAGTTCAATGGCCCGGTTGGCCTTTCCCGGAGTATGGACGTTGATTTTAACCTCAAGGTGGCTGATTCTCACAGCAGTTCCGTAAGTGTCCAGCGGGGTTGTGATGATGGGTATTTTGTGTTCCTGGATGTAATTCTCGTATTCAAAGCCATCCAGGTTGTGAACATGCCGGCCATCGCCGGTGATGATGATGCCAGCCAGCGGGGATATCTCTAGGCCTTTCAACTTGGACAGCCTGTTGATTCCCATCAAGGATTCATTGAGCCTGTTTTTGCTGGTAACGAGTAACACGCCTTGTTCCTCCTCAAAATTGTGGCTGCCAAGCAGGGAGGCTGCCACCACATTTTCCACCACTGTGTTCAAGCCCTCGGGGTAGCAAAGCACCCTGCCGTAAACCGAGTTGCGGATAGTATCCAACAACGGATAGAGCAGGGTCTTGTCATAGGGCAGCACGCCCAGCAGCGGGATATCCCAGTCACTCAACACCTTGCCCACATAATACCTTACCTTTTCAATTTTATCGGGATGGACCTTGTTGACAATCACTCCAGCGATGGGTGAGCCTTTTTCGCGAAACAAGGACAGGCAGAGGTTCAATCGGTCGATGGTGTACCCTACCCCACCCTCTACCACCAGTATAACCGGGGCGTCCAACAATTTGGCCACGTCGGCATTTGACAAGCCCACCACGGAGCCCACTCCTGGATGTCCTGTGCCTTCATAGACAACCACTTCGTACTCAGATTCGAGAATCGAGGCGGCCTCCAATACATCCTGCCGATAGGTAAATGAGGCTGGGTCGTCCAGGAAGGACTGGGTGGCGCCTTTTCCCAGAATCACAGGGCTGTGCACCCTTGCCACCAGGTCGAAGTGCATCATGGTAGAAAAAAGCAGAGCGTCTTTGTCCACCTGCAATTGCTCCAGGTCCACGGCTTCCTGCCCAACCGGCTTGCAATAGCCAACGCGCTTACCGGCCTGGCGGAAAGCCTGGACGATGCCAAGGGTCGTAGTGGTTTTGCCAACGTGTTGATTTGTGGCAGCGATATAAAGCCTTTTTTTCATTGATTCAGTAGTGGTTGCAAAGGTAAATTGTGATAATTGGACAGAAAACTAATTATTGTCGATACACATAGGACCTGTAACAAAAGACACTTTGGCGGCTGTCGATGCCAATAAACATTTTGCGACAGGCTGACATCAATGCCCTGCATCGTACACAGCGGCACCCTTTCCGATGGAGACTCGAATTGGCGCTGGGAAAATGCCAAAGCGTTCATGGTACAACTGACTGGCGGATTCAATAAACTGAGGCGTGCTTTCCTTTTTCACCAGTTGAATCGTACAGCCTCCAAAGCCTCCTCCCATCATTCTGCAGCCCTGCACCGTGTCCAGGCTGCGGGTAAAATCCACCAGGAAGTCCAATTCGGGGCAGCTCACCTCGTAGTCGAGGCGGAGACTGTCGTGGGACTGGTATAGCAGGTTTCCAAACCCTTGCAGATCATTTTTTTGCAATGCAAGAGCAGCAGCGTGGACGCGCAGGTTTTCGGATACCACATGCCTGCACCGGCGGAAGATTTTTGAGGGTAGGAGCGATATTGCATTTTCCAATTGATGAACGGAAACATCCCGAAGAGAGTTCAATTCGGGATATATCCCCTTCAGAATGTGCAGGCCCTCTTCGCATTCAGAGCGTCTAAGATTATATTCTGAAGAAGCCAGGGAGTGAGAAACGCCGGAATTCAGCAGCAGCAAGTCGAAATCGGAGGTAAATATCGGAAAATAATCGAACGCCAGCGAGCGGCAATCAAGCATCATTGCTTTATTTTCGACGCCCATCATACTGGCAAACTGATCCATGATGCCACAGCGGGTACCTGCATAATGATGCTCAGCCAGTTGAGCCATTTTTATGAGATCCCATTTTTCAAAGTTCAGTGAAAAAAGTTCGTTCAATGCCAGTCCCGTTCCAACGCACAGGGCGGCGGAGGAACTCAATCCGCCTCCGATGGGTATGTCACCCCCGAATTCGAGGTCAAAACCCGGCAGTGTGGCACCAGCACTCATCAATTCAGCGGCAATCCCCATGACATAGTTCTGCCAGCTTCCTCTCTCCAGAGGCGCCATGCAATTGAGTGAAAATGACCAGGATTCATTGAAGTCGATCGCCCGGGCATTGACTGTGCCGGTTGTGCCATTTCTAAGCAGGCGGAAATTCATGCCTTTGTCAATGGCTGCCGGCATCACAAATCCCTCGTTGTAGTCGGTGTGCTCTCCAATCAGGTTGATTCTTCCGGGTGCCCAGGCCCTTAATTCATTTTTGGTATCTTTCATCTTAGCATATTGGAATTGTAGCCCAAAGTAAGTCATAGTTTGTAAATTTCTGAATCATTTCGAAGCTTTTGCTGAAGGGCTGGTTAAAATTGGATTAATTGTGCGGAAAAGTCTGTGGGCGGTTCGCCCAGCTCCGGCATTGATTGGCAGTGTTCGAAGCGGGTCAGCCTGCACATTTTTAATTAAACATTTTGAACCATGATAAATATACATATTTTTAGAGCCTGTTTAATAATTCTTCTTCCTGGGAACCAATATTTTAGGCGTCGGCTGCTGCTTTATTTAGTCATCTACACTGATAAATTCATTCACAAATCCTGTGCGATCATCCTAAATTATTGATTTTCAGTTTGAATAAATTTTAAACATGCACTTTTCAAAAAAATAAAATATGCCATACTACAGACCAATCATCAACCTGGAACCCATTATGCAAAAGCGGACAGTGGAACGGTTGCTGCTGCTCAGAGATAAAATCAGGCGAGAAGTTCCGCAGCGGACCGCCCGGGAAACCCTTCTCTTGGCAACCTGGAACATTCGCGAGTTCAAAGCAAACAGGCTGGATGAGAGTTACCATTATCTGGCTGAAATAATTGACGCATTTGATTTCGTGGCCGTTCAGGAGGTCAGTTCAGACCTGGCAGGCCTTGAAAGAGTAATGAGCCTTTTGGGGCGCAGCTGGCAATACATCGTGACTGATGCCACAGAGGGATCTGCCGGCGGTGGAGAGCGCATGGCTTTCCTCTATGATACCAACAAGGTCTCCTTTCGGAATGTTGCCGGAGAGGTAGTACTCCCACCTGATAAAAAGATCAACGACAACGCTCTTCAATTTGCCAGGACTCCTTTTCTTGCAGCCTTTCAGGCAGGCTGGTTCAAATTCACAATATGCACCGTGCACATTTTTTATGGGGAAGCCGGCAACAACAGCGAGGGTATGAAGCGCCGCATCGATGAAATATCCTCTATCGGGAACTGGCTGAAAAGGAAATCCAAGAACGAGAATTCCAACTATATCCTGCTGGGCGATTTCAACATCGAAGACCCAGCGCACCTGACGATGCAAGCCCTTGAAAAGTCGGGCTTCTATGTGCCCGCTCAGTTGCGCGATAAGCCCACTGACCTGGGGCAAACCAAGTATTACGACCAGATTGCGTTTCAGCTGACGGACGACGGCATGAAGATATTCGACAAAAAGGAAAGCCGTGCAGGGGCATTCCGTTTCACCGATGTAGTCATGCGCTCAGAGGATCTGTCTTTGTACCAATCGAATTTCGCGGACAAGGTTCAAGGCAAAAATGAGAAACAGGTAGTCAATTACTACGAAAAAACCTGGCGCACCTTTCAAATGTCGGACCACCTGCCTTTGTGGGTGGAGTTAAAAATAGACTTCAGCGACGACTATCTCAAGAAGATTTGTCCTTGATCCTGGAAGCGCCACCCAGGAAAAATAATTACATCATTTGAATAGCCGCAGCCTGGGCAGGAACCGGCCGGCAGCTTGTTGGTAGCGGGAATAGGCCGGGTACTTCCCGGCCGAAATTTTTTCGCTGAAATCAGAACTTCCCTGGAACAGCAACAAAAGAAGTATGGCTCCCGTGAGCGAGCTGTTTAACCAACGGTCGGAGGCTGAAACGCTGAACAGGTAAAACGCCAACCAGATGCCCTGCTCCGCCGCATAGTTTGGATGCCTCACCAGCGCCCAGAGCCCACTGGTGCAAAAGCCTTGCCCGTAGTCGCCATCCAGTTTTTCACCATTTTTTATGCGCCTGTATTTTTCTGTTTGAAAATCATATTGTTGCTGGTCGGCTATGGTTTCCACGCCAATCAAGATCAGCATAACAGCAGCTGCCACCCAGTCCAACATGCCCAGTGGCTTTTCATTTTCGCTCCATGCCATGACAGCTGGCAGGGTGAACAGCAGGATGATGCCTTGCTGGTAGAAGGAGATAAAAAAGAAGTTGAAAAGTCTCCAGCTCCACTTGCCCTGTAGTAAAGGCTGTTTCCTCAGCACGCTCCAACGGTAGTCCTCCTCACCTTTCCAGGGAATCCAATGATATCCACCTCTTCTCCAGAAGTTGAAGGTCAGGCGAAGGCCCCAAACAGTTGCCAGTGCAGCCATCAGCGTCATCCTGACATCCCAGTTTCCCGCGGATGCAAAATACCAGGTATAGATGACCGGCATAATACTCCAAAGCTTATCAACCTGGCTGCTGTTGCCTGTCAGTTCGCTGGTGATAAAGCAAATAAGAGCTATTACAGCCATTATGAGGAAAGCATTGTAAATCATTTCCTTTTGGATGGGCTCCAGGGGCGCATCATACTGCCAGGCGACGAGCGGCAATACAACAAATCCGAGCAACAGCAGAAGTATTGTCTTGAGCATAGCCTTTGTGTTTTATTGCATGGTTGAATTTAATATCTCTGTTGTAGACAAAAGCAATTAGAGTTCATTCGATTCTACTTGCCTTCCGGAAAGAGCGCGGGGCTGCGCCCCGTGCCCTAAAACCCTCTTCCTTCGGCCGTCGAGCTTCGCCCGACGGCCGAAGGAAGGAGGTTTTCAGGGCTGTCGGCGGCGTGCTCAGGCACACCGCCGGCAGCCCTTTCCGAGAGGTAAATAACACCTGCAAGGGGTGCTAAACAGTTACATTTTTTATTAGTTTTAATGCCGACTATCTATAACACGCTTAAAATATCTACCTGACCAAAGTAATATCCCCCTCCAGGAGGTAAGTGCTTCCGTCAATCAATTCCAGGATCGTGTAAAAGGCGAAAACTGCCGGATCCATTGGCTTGCCGCGGAAAGTGCCATCCCATCCGAAGCCAGGATCGTTGGGCGGGAAGTTTTCCATGTAAAACACATTGTCCCCCCACCTGTCGAATATGTAAAGTTCCCTGACCTTCACCACACCAACTCCCACAAATATGGTGAAAATATCATTTATTCCATCACCATTTGGAGAAAAGGTGTTTGGAGTGTAAACGTTTACGTTTTTGTTCACATAGACAATGATCTTATCATTGGCTGGGCAGCTATTGGTATCTGTGACAGTTAGGAAATAGGTAGTTGTTTCTAAGGGCATCACCGTTGCATCCAGACACAACTCGCAGGGGATTTGATCAGAAGGAGACCACTGGGTGGAGGCAATCTGAGAAAAGGGCAGCGATACCAGCGCATTCAAATCGGCCGAATCGCCAAGGGTGATGAAAATATCCTGCCCCAGCTCCACCAGCAATTCCGGAAAAGCAGGCAGGTTGACGGTGGTGTCCCATTCACAACCGGCAGCATCCTGCACCACTAGGCTGTAATTGCCCGTCGAAAGGTTTTCATACTGCGTTTGAGCGGTAAACAAACCGCCATTGAATGACAACTCATAAGGCGGCACCCCACCCTCCAGCTGTGTTATTGCAATAGTTCCATCGCTTGAATTCTGGCAACTTGCCTGAGTCACGATGGAAACATCGAACGGGCTTGGCTCCACGACTATCATAGAGTCAATGGATGCACATCCGTTGGACAAATCAGTCACTTCGAGGAAATATTCTCCAATTTGATCCGCCCATACCTCGGAGGCGAATTCGCCTGTGATGATATTTCCAGCATCAGTTGCCCAGTCGTAGGCGATGTCGCTCCCTTGAGAAACCGAGGTCGGGCTTAGAATCACAAAATCATCCAGGCAGGTCAAGAGTGCAGTATCAGGCAGAACAACTTCAGGATACAAGAAGTCGGATATCACCAGGACACTGTCTATGTTTTGACAGCCATTGACGGTATCGGTTACGGTCAACACGTATATGCCACTCACACTGACAGTTGGACTAAGGGAATTCTGACCGCTTACGATACCTCCCGGCGGGCCAGTCCATTGTACCAAAATGTTGGAAGAACTGTCGGAGTCCGATGCATCCAGAGAAGCAGAAGGTGTGTAGCAATTGATAAGCACCGGATCACCAGCCTCCGCTGCCGGGTACGTCATGAGGTCTTCTACCACCACATTTTGCGTCGAAACGCAGCCTGTCAGCGAATCCACTACGATCAGGTAATAGTTGCCGGGCTCGTTGATGGATACCTGGGTGAGGTTGGTCACTATTATTCCCAGGTCATTCATCCAGATGTAGCCAATGCCCTGTCCAGTGGCAGAACCAGAGGCATCGAGCGTGACTGAGCCGGTAAAGCAGTTTAGTTCCCCACTTGATTCCAATGCAATATTCGGCTCCACGGCGTTGTCAGCCACATTGACTTCTGCTGATGGGGAGAAGCAACCGGTCACTGTATCCTGAACAACCAGGGAATATGTTCCAGGTATTGAAACCATTGGATTGGGAAGATTGGAATTGCCGGTATTGATTCCTGGACCACTCCAGAAGTAAAGTACATTTTGAATATTGCTACCTCCTTGAAGAACGACCGAGGAATCATTGCATGTGAGCGCCTGGTCAGGACCGACGAATAACTCGACGTTGCTAACCGGAGGGTTGACCGTCACGCTGTCGATATCAGTGCATCCGAATTCATTGGTGAATAGAAGCACATAAAGCCCTGGCGTCGAAACAGAGGGGTTCTGGCTATTGGCATTGTTGGAGCTAATGCCGGGTCCGCTCCAGGAGTAATTGCCATTTTGTGTTATTGGTGGTCCTAGGATGACGGGGTCAAGGTAGCAATTCAGCATGGTGTCGTTGCCGGCAAATGCAAAAGCAGGAGGAGCAAATGAAACTAAATGCTCATCGGAGGCAGTACAGCCATTGCTGTCGGTAACCGTCACAGAGAAAATCCCCTGTTGACTGACAGACAACGAGGATTCCGTCGAGGAATCTGACCAGAGGAACTGACCGGCGGAAGTATTTAAGTTCAAGGGAATAGTTTCTCCTTCACACAACAGCGTATCTCCAAGGATTTCAACGGTTGGCAAATCCCAAACAATGAGATTCAGGGATACAATACTGTCACAGCCGCTTTCTGAAAGCAGCGAGTCGGTGTAGATTCCTGTGTTTGTAAAGGTATTTCCATTAAATTCAAAAGCCTGGCCTTCACAAATTGCTGCAGATATGGTCAAGTCATATAGAGGATGTACGGTGAGCAGCAGCGTTACAGTGCTGTCGCAACCGGTATAGGATGTCAAAATGACCGAGTAAATGCCTGAAGCGGAAAAAACATTTCCATTGAAGGAATAGCTTTCGCCTTGGCAAATAGAAGCGGAAATCTCGGATGATACTGAAGGTATTACATACAATTCAAGCGTCACAATACTATCGCAGCCCTGGAAAGTTGTCAGCGTGTCCACATATACTCCTGAAATAGAGTAAAGGAAACCATTGAACGCGTAGGTTTCGCCCTGACAGATTGATTCTGACAAGTTGGTAACTGGCACAGGAAGAACAGTCAACACCAAAGTGGCAATGCTGTCACAGCCATTCGCATTAGTCAATGTATCGACATAGGTTCCTGCCGTTGAAAGGTAGAGTCCATTGAATAGGAAAGATTCGCCATCACAAATACTGGTTGTTATTGTGGATGATGTATGGGCATTAACTACCAGCGACAATACCAGGATGCTGTCGCATCCCTGGGAAGACAGCAGGGTATCAGTGTACACGCCTGAAGCTGTGTAGGAGTTACCTTGGAATTGGTAGTTTTCACCCTCGCAAATGTTGGCATCAAGGTTAGTTGTAAATACATCCAGAACAGACAAAACAAGGGTGCTGATGCTATCGCAACCGTTGCTGGCCGTCAGGGTGTCGGAATATATGCCAGAGGCTGAATAAGAGCTTCCGCTGAATAAATAACTATTGCCCTCGCAGATAGAGATGGCTTGTTGGGTTTGCGGTACAGGAAGAACAGTCAAGGCAAGTGTCATTATGCTGTCGCAACCCGAATAAGCAGTCAATGTGTCTGTGTAGAAACCTTCAGTACTGTAGAAGTTGCCATTAAATTCATAGATAGCGCCCTCACAAATATTGGCTTCTACAATGATGTTTGAAACAGGGAGGACGCCAAGTGTCAAGGTAACGATGCTGTCGCAACCAGAGGCCGAAGTCAGCGTGGCTACATAGGTACCGCCAGCCGTATATTCAATATTGTTGAAGTTGTAGGAAGTGCCCTCGCAAATACTTGCCGTGATGGCAACATTGAGTGTCGGAATTACAGTCAAAAATAGTGAGCTAATACTGTCACAGCCGCTTGCTGCACTGAGCGTATCTGCGTATGTACCGGCAGTTGTGTATTCAGTTCCGTTGAAGGTATAGGAAGAGCCCTCGCAGATGCTGGCTGTTTCAGTATAATAGAGTTCAGGCAATACTACCAGAATCAATGTAATGATGCTATCACAGCCATTTATTGATGTCAGTGTATCAGTGTAAGTACCGCTAGTTGTGTAGTCAGTCCCGTTGAAGGCATAGGAAGAACCTTCACAAATAACAGCCGTCTGAGTTAAGTTAGCAACAGGCAACACTATTAATTGCAAAGTGATGATGCTGTCGCAGCCGTTTACTGCTGTCAATGTATCCAAGTAAGTACCGGCGGCACTGTAAACCGTCCCGTTGAAGATATACGACGTTCCCTCGCAGATGCTGGCCATTTCGGTCGAGCTCAGCACCGGCAACAAGCTCAAAACCAGCGTGGTAACGCTGTCGCAGCCGTTGGCAGAGGTAAGTGTGTCAATATAGGTACCGGCAGTCGTGTATTCAATCCCGTTGAAGTTATATGTCGTACCCTCGCAGATGCTGGCCAATTCAGTCGAACTCAGCACCGGCAGTACGCTAAGTACTAAAGTTGTAATGCTGTCGCAGCCGTTGGCGGTGGTCAATGTGTCGACATAAGTGCCGGCTAAGGTGTATTCAACCCCGTTGAAGGTGTAGGAAGTACCCTCGCAGATGCTGGCCGTCTCAGTCGAGCTAAGCACTGGCAGTACACTTAGCACCAGGGTTGTAATGCTATCGCAGCCGTTGGCGGTGATCAAAGTGTCTTCATAAGTACCAGCTACCGAGTATGCCACCCCGTTGAAGGTGTAGGAAGTGCC
>JBEAYO010000003.1:0-24568 GCA_041159285.1 Bacteroidota bacterium
CTTCTGGTTCGCCTCCAGCCAGTTGATCTGCCGCAACTCGCTGAAAATCCGCTCCCCGGCCTGCAACTTCAGTTGCTGCACATCGGAAATATGCACTTCCCAGCGGATAAATTCGCTGACCAGGAACTGAAGGTCCCGCACATTGAGCTTTTGACTGTCGAAGAACTGGTGCAGTTGCCGGTTGATGACAAACTGCGTGACCCCCTTCCATCCCTCCGGAACCGGAATGTCACTTTTTGCCATGCCGCTCATCAATTGATAGTTGTCCTCGTAATAGTCGCGTATTACCGTTTCCACAGGCGGGAAGCTGCGCTCCAGGATCTGCTGGTAAATCTTTCTTTTTTCATCCTTGAAGAGACTTTTGAAGGAAAACTTCTCGGGGCCAAAATCCTGCAGCAGGTTGATGACGTCGCCGAGGTTTACGTTCCGGAAAGCGTCCACGAGTTCCCCGTGCACCTTGTCGAATCGCGTGCGTGGCATGTCCAGCGAGATGCTGCCGATGATGTTCTGCTGCCCCAGATACAGCACGGCGAAGCTAAAGTATTTCTCAGAACGGGTGAGGTTGGACACAACGGTCGTCCTGCCAATGGCCAGCCGGTGGGTGCCCGCGGGTATGCGCTCGAAGACCTCGTTCCTGACGGTGTAGTGCAGGAAGCCGGTGGTTTCGTCGTAATCATTGAAGATGGAGGACGCGGCATAGTGCATGCCCACTCCGGTAAGGGTCATCTGGCTGGGCAGGACACTCTCCCGAAAACTGTCGCCTGCGTTTTTGAATACATTGCTCGGCACCTTCTCCAGCCGCTGGATCATCTCCGTCATCAGGCTCTCCCCGGTGGCATTGTAGTGGTGATAGGTGGCCCGCAGGGCGTACTGGAGCACCTGCGTGGTTTCAATGCCGGAGATTTCGGAAAAGAACCAGGCGCAGCTGGTGTACATGAGCATGCACTGCCGCTGAATTTCAAGCAGCCGCAACAGGTGTACCGACTCTTCCCTGGTGAGCTTCCGCAGGGCGTGTCGAGCTATGAAGTTGTCCACATTCCCCTCCGACCGGTCCAGGATGACGGAGATGTAGTCGTTGCGCGCCTCCCAGATATCTTTTACCAGCTTGGCGGCTTCCATCTCATAGACAGGCAGCAGCGAATCGCGCAGCCAGTCCAGGACATCGCGGAGCGGACCCCGCCAGCTTTGATTCCATCCGGGCTGTCCGCCCGTGTGGCAGCCGCAGTCAGAGCGCCAGCGCTCCACGCCATGGACGCAACTCCAGGAGCTGTTTTCATGGATTTGCACATCGTAGGCGGGCGGGAACTTCTCGAGGAACTCGCCGTAGTTGGTCACTTTTGCCCAGCCATTCTTTTCGATGAGATCCAGGCAGTGAGCAAGGGCCATTTCCCCCCACTGGTGGTGGTGGCCGTAGCTTTCCCCGTCGGTGGCGATGTGCGAGAGCTCCGGCTGGCTGTGCGGGGCGAAGCCGCTTGCCATCCGTTCGGCGAAGCGGTGGCCGCTGTTTAGCAAGCCCTGGAAGGCCACATCCCTGGCAATGGGGCCGTTATAGAAGAACAATGCGATGCTGTTGCCGGAAGGGAGCAGGCATCTGTAAGGTCTTCCGGCATCAATATTTTCGGATACGGGGATCCATTCCTGCGCGCCGATTTTCCGGAAAGCCTTTGCCTGGCGGGGTGCCAGCACCGTGAACTTGATGCCATGGCTGGCGAGTACTTCCAGCGTGCTGGTATCGACGGCTGTCTCCGGCAGCCACATGCCTTCGGGTTTTCGCTTGAAGCGGTGCTCAAAGTCGGCAATGCCCCACCGTACCTGCGTGATCTTGTCCCGCGATGTGGCCAGTGGCATGATGAGGTGGTTGTACGCCTGGGCCAGGGCGTTTCCATGCCCTGAAAAGCGTTCCCTGCTTTGCCGGTCTGCATCGAGGATGGTGCGGTAGGTTTCCGCATCGGCCTTTTCCATCCAGGACAACAGGGTGGGCCCGAAGTTGAAGCTGATCTGGGTGTAATTGTTGACGATTTTCCGGATCATCCCCTGTTCATTCAGGATTCTGGCCGCTGTATTGGGCGCATAACATTCAAAATTGATGCGCTCGTTCCAGTCATGAAAGGGTGCCGCGCTGTCCTGCAGCTCGATGACTTCTATCCAGGCGCTCTCACGTGGCGGCTGGTAAAAGTGGCCGTGAATACAGACGTATTTGTTTGACGACATGGTTGCTGCTGCTTGTTTTTACAAGGACTTGGGGATTCAGGGATTCCGAAAGTCCGGGTTCACCAGTTTTTAGCGTTAATTTTAAACCTGTTCCGAATGGCTGCAGATGAATGCCGGAATTTACCTGAGATCAGTGACGGAGTTAGTGCACTCCCGGGCGAACCCCGTCCGCTGAAAAAATCATGTCAATGCTTACAGCCTTTTCTGTTTATATTTGCCTGCAGAGCGGTTTGAACCTCAATTTTTCAAAGGTAAAGGTGCAAAAACTCTGCAGGCTGACCTTCTATTTTCAAAACATCTTTATGAAAAAAAATATTTTCATTCTCGTTGCGGCAGTTCTGATCCTGGGCTGCAGCCCCAAGGAATACAAGGCAATCATTCTCCCTGAAACCGAATACCAGGACCTCGACACCCTGGAGGTCACAGCACCAAGACTGGACGAGGAGGAAGGCGCTGCCGAGGCAGACCTCTCTCCTGCCATTTACAACCCCAGTGCCCGCAGGCAGGCCGACTTGTTGCACACCAAACTCGACGTTCGCTTCAACTGGGAGAAAGAGCAGGTTTTGGGAAAGGCAACCCTCACGCTGAAGCCCTACTTCTATGCGGCCAACACAGTGACGCTCGACGCAAAAGGCTTTGAATTTCACAAAGTGACTTTTGAAGGCAGCCGCACTCCTCTGACATATGATTACGACGGCAAGCAAATTACCGTGCAACTGGGCAGGGAGTACACCCGGAACGAAAACTTCAAGCTCTACCTCGAGTACACTGCAAACCCCACCGCTTCCGGTGGCAGTGCTGCCATCACCTCCGACAAAGGGCTGTTTTTCATCAATCCCAGGGGAGAGGATCCTGAAAAGCCGCAACAGATATGGACGCAGGGAGAAACAGAAAATAACTCGCGTTGGTTCCCCACCATTGACAAGCCCAATGAGCGGGCTACCAACGAAATCTACATCACGGTTGAAAGTCGCTTCAAAACCCTTTCCAATGGCCTGCTGGTCTCCTCCACGTCAAATGCTGACGGCACCAGGACCGACCACTGGAAGATGGACATGCCCCATGCCCCCTACCTCGTCATGATAGCCGTCGGCGAGTACGCCGTGGTGCGTGACACCTGGAACAAGATTCCGGTGGAGTACTATGTCGAACCCAAGTACGAAAACTATGCCCGCAAAATTTTCCCCCACACGCCGGAGATGCTGCAGGTGTTTTCCGACAAGCTGGGCCTCAGCTACCCATGGCAGAAATACTCCCAGGTGGTGGTGCGCGATTTCGTGTCCGGCGCCATGGAAAACACCACGGCCGTCATCTTCGGGGAGTTCATGAACGGCACCGACAAGGACCTGGTCGACAATCTGCAGAACGATAAAATCGTCGCCCACGAAATGTTCCATCACTGGTTTGGCGACTATGTGACCTGCGAGAGCTGGGCAAACCTCACCATGAACGAGGGCTTTGCCAACTACAGCGAATACATGTGGCTGGAGCATAAATATGGCCGTGAGGAGGCCGACCTCCATCGCCTGCAGGAGCAGGAGGGGTATCTGCAGTCCGCCAGGGAAGGCATTCATCCCCTCATTCACTTTGGCTACGAGGACAAGGAGCAGATGTTCGACGCGCACAGTTACAACAAGGGTGGCCTTGTTCTCCACATGCTGCGCAACTATGTGGGCGATGAGGCATTCTTCGCCGCGCTCAACAAGTACCTCAAGGACAACGCCTTCACCGACGTGGAAGGACACGAGCTTCGACTGGCATTTGAAGATGTGACCGGGGAAGACATGAACTGGTTTTTCAATCAATGGTTTTACAGGGAAGGTCACCCCAGTCTTGAAGTTGACTACGATTACGACGACGAAAACCAGCAAGTCATCGTGACGGTCAATCAGACCCAGGATCCCCAGGAGATGCCGGCAGTGTTTGAACTGCCCGTCACGATTGCCCTCTATGCCGGCGACAGCGTCTCTCGTCACACCGTGCGCATCAATCAGCGGTCGCAGGCTTTCAACATAGACTTCTCCAAAGAGCCTGAGTTGATACTCTTTGATGCCGATGGCGTTCTGCTGGCCGAAGTGCAGGAGGAGAAGAGCGTGGAAGAGTACGCCTATCAATTCCGCCACGCGAAAAACGTGGTGCATCGCCTGGAGGCTTTCAGCAAGATCATGTCGCAGGAGGAAGCAGCTTATGTAGGAGAGGCAATGGAGCAGGCCATGCGCGACGAGTTCTGGCTGTTTCGCCTGCTTGCCGTTGACAATGCCGACATGGAGAATCCCGGAGTGACCGCCCAGGTGGAAAAAATGCTGGAGAGCGATCCCCATGCCGATGTTCGTATGGCAGCGCTGGAGCGAATGGCAGAGACCCAGGATGAAAAATACGCGAATGTCATCAGGCGCGTGGTGACTAAGGATCCGGCCATGCGGGTAATCTCTGCGGGGCTCAGTGCCCTGGCGGAGTTGTCTCCCCAGGTGGCACTTGATATAGCAGACAGCCTTCGCTCAGAGGATGCCGAGGGCATTGTGCTGGCTGTTTCCGGGATTTACGCCAGTGTTGGCAACCCTGCGAAATTGTCTTACTTCGAGGAAAAGATCAACAAAATAAGCGGTTACGCCCTTTATGCCTTTCTGCAGAACTATGCAGCCCTTGCCGTGAAAGGCGATACTGCCAGCATGCTGGCAACTGCGGACAGGATGAAGAAAATCTCCATGGACTCCTCCAAGTTGTTCTGGATGCGTTATTTGGCCACCAAGACCATCAACGACCTGCATGCTGCGCTTTCCGAGCAGGTCAAGGTTGCCAGGACCGGGGAGGAAAAAGAGTCTTTGAAGCAAAAGGACATGGAGCTTGTCAAGGTTATCCAGGAGATAAAGGCCTGGGAAACGGACGAGCGGGTGTTGGGCATTTACGAGAGTTTCCCGAATCCGCCCTTGAATCCTTAGCAACAGTTTCTGAGGCTCAGTTCCGGTCGACGTCAATCCGGAGCAAAACGGCAATCATCAGGGTGAATCCGATCAGGGAGGAGCCACCTTTGCTCAAAAAGGGCAAGGGGATGCCGATGATGGGCATCAGGCCCATGGTCATTCCGATGTTGACGAAGACGTGGATAAACAGGATGCTGGCGACGCCGTATGCATAAAGCCTTCCGAAATCAGACCGCTGGCGCTCCGCGATGATGATGATCCGCCAGATGAGGAGCAAGAACAATCCTATGATGGTAAGGGATCCTATAAAGCCTTGTTCTTCTCCGATGGCGCAGAAGATGAAGTCTGTGATTTGCTCGGGGACGAAGTTGCCTTGTGTGAAGTTTCCTGACAGGAATCCCTTTCCGCTGAACCCGCCGGAGCTGATGGCCATTTTCGAATGGTAGAGGTTGTAGCCGGCTCCCTGGAGGTCCACCTTGGAGGGGCGCAGCCAGACTTCAATTCTTTCCTGTTGGTGCTTTCTGAGGTTGGTAAATGCGAAATTGGCAGCAAAGGCCAGCAGGCTTCCAGTCAGGAATACCATCGAAACGACGTAGGCCAGTGTCCGCTTCTTTTTCCGCCAATGGTATGCGGCCAGTACTGCAACCAGCAGGGCTGCCAGTCCCGCGACCAGGGGTTCCATCCCGTTTTTCAGGCCGATGGCTGCTGCCGCTCCCGCCGTGATCAGGCCGGAGTACCAATACAGGCTGTTGGGCAAGTACCAGACCATCACGATTGCCGCCAGTGCGGCGAGGCCAATAATCACATGCAGGGTGGGATTAACAAGTCCCAGCAGCAGGATGACGAGTGCGCTGAATCCGACGACGAATATGCTGCCCGGGAACCCCTCGCGGTAGAGCACAATGAAGAAGGACAGAAAGACGAGTGCAGAGCCGGCATCGGGCTGCAGGAGGATGAGTCCCATGGGAATCGTCAGGAAGGCCAGGGAATACAGCTTGGCCTTGGTCGTCTTGAAGTTGTTGGCGTAGGATCCCAGGTAGCTGGCCAGCGCCACGGCGGTTCCGAATTTTGCGAATTCAGAGGGCTGGAAGGCAATTCCACCGCCGAAATCGAACCAGGAGGTGGCGCCTTTGATTGTTTTTCCAAAAATTAGCACGGCTACCAGGAAGAGCAGGGAAATCACATAGACCAGGTTGGCAAAAGTCCGCCAGAACTTTGACTCAATGGCATAGACGACGACGAAGGTGATCAATGCTATGACTACCCAAACGAGTTGCTTGCCTACCGGGGTGTCCATGAAGGTCGAAAATCCGCTGGCGTATTTTCCCTGGCCATAGCCAACGGTGTAGATCATTGACCAGCCGATGGAGATCATTGCCAGGTAGATGGAGGTGACGACCCAGTCAATATTGTATTGTCCTCTTTTTGCCATTCAATTTTAAAAATTAGCGGGCAGTCGGCTGCCCGGCATTCTAGGCTGTCTCAAAAGGCCCGGCGATACATTCCGTCGGCGCCGCTCGTCTCCCGGAAAGGGGTTTTAGGGCGCTCGGCGGGCTACAGGCCCCCCGAGCGCCCTTTCCGGGAGCGGTGAGGCACCGGTGGAACCATCCGCAAGGACTTTTTACACAACCCCTTCCGAGAGGCAAACAGCATCTGCAAGGAGTGCTAAACAGTTATATTTTATTAGTTTTAAAGCCGACTCGCTATAAATCAATCGACGTACACCACTTTGCGCAAGAAACGGAAGCCGGCAGATACTTCAAAGGTCAGGTTCCTGATTGTCCGCTCGGGAATCGTCCGGTTTTGCCCGGTGAAGGGGTCCAGGACGTTCGGAATGGCGGGCTGCCGGTACTGGAATGAAAAGTCAGGATTGATGACAAATTCAAGCGTGGCGCCTATCAGCTCCGCAAAAGCGAACTCCAGCCCGCCGCCGAGCGCCATGCCATAATTCCACTTTTGAACAAAGAAGTCGTCGGGAAAAAAAAGGCTGTTGTTCAGCTCATTGATCGCCTTGTAGCTGTCCAGGTTGGTGGAAACCGTGTAATCCGCCCGCAAGCCCATCAGGTAATAGCCCCGGACGAGGCTGGCCAGCTCGTATTTTCGTTTCAGCCCCAGGGTCATCGAGATATTGCGGAAGATAAACTCCTGTGCCGGCGGCCGGTAAATATCCCCGTTGATGGGATTGAAGAAATTGCGGTTGCGCAGGGCGCTGCCCTTGAGGTGGTAGCCAGCCTGGGCAAACAACGCGTACTGGGATGTTTCATCGGCGCTTTCGACAAATGCGATGCCGTGGTACTTGATCAGGGGGTCCTGGTCAAAGCCGTTCCATTTCTGCACACCCATGCTCAGCCCTCCTTTTATGCCAAAGGCAGTGGTTTGCGCCCCTGCGCTGGCAGCGAAAAGGAGAAGGGCGGAACACCAGGTCAATTTTCTAACATTCATAGCCGGTTTATTTGCGTGGTAAAGTTAAGCCCAAGCGGGCATATTCTGTATCAGCGGCATGCTTACTTTATTCGCAGCACCTGGCCGATCCTGATCGTGTCGCTGCTGAGATTGTTCTGTTGCTTGAGATTGGCCACTGTGGTCCCGTAGCGCCTTGCAATGCCATACAGGGTGTCGCCCTGGACGACGGTGTGGTAAACAGGGTCTGCGTCCCCGGGCTCGGCGTCTTCATTGGCATCCGGAACCGGCGGCCTGGCAGTGTCCTCCTTAATAGCCGGGTTGGGCCTGGTCGGTCCGGCGGGCGGCGCATCATCCTCGCTGATCAACAGCGGTCGGTCGGCGGCGCTGATCCTCCATCCTTTCAGCTTGATGCGCTGGTTGGCCCGGGGCTCGGAATTCCCGGGCATGCGATTGCGCCGGTAGAGTTTGGAGAGCTTGACGCCGTATTGCTGGGAGATGTCGAACATGGTCTCTCCGGCGTTGACGTAATGCCATTTCCGCTTCCCGCGGTACATGGCCCTCTTGGGTTGCAAATATACGCGGTAGCCTTGCTGGATGGTGTCTCCGGAGCCTGGCAGTTTTTCATTGTAGCGGTACAGGCGCCGGAGGTTGATCCTGGCGCGCGAGGCGATGTCCTGTGGGGTTAGCTTGCCGCTGGCGACGACCATTTTTACATCATTGATTCTTTGCACGGGCAGGTCAGCTATAAAATCTTCGGCGGGGTCCAGGGTTTGGCTGCCGGCCAGGGGGTCGAGTTCGTGCAGGTTGTAAGTTTCAATGATGCGGATCAGCTTTTCGTCGTAAGTGGCGCTGGTGGCATAGCCTGACGAGCGGAGGCCCCGCGCCCAGCGCTTGTAGTCGTAGGGGTCCAGCTGGAAGAGGAATCCGTAGCGATTGGCGTTCCTGGGGTTGCGCAGGAATTCCGAGTGCGCCACGTAGGAGTCCTCCACGTCTTTGAATTTTCTGAAGCAGGATTGCTGCAGGTTTCCGAAAGCATCGTAGTCGTCGTCTTCCTTGTGGTAGGTTTTTCCGGTCCAGTCGTTTCCGCATTTGATGCCGAAGTGGTTGTTAGCCCTTTGTGCCAGTTCGCTGTTGCCTGCGTTGGATTCCAGGATGGCTTGTGCCATTTTGATGCTGGCGGGCACACCGGCGCGCTCCATTTCCCGAATGGCCAGTTTTTTATACTTTTCAATGTATTCGAGGTATGCCTGGTTCTGTTGGGCTTTGATGCCAGGGCTAAATGCCAGGAGTACGAAGAGCGGGATTGACCTGATCATGCAGTATGGGTTTTTTTATTAGACTCGTTGCGATGGTGATGATTGGCTTTTAATTTGCCCTAGAAGGTCCGGTGAGCCATTGAGGTTTGTTTAGCCTGTGCTGCTTTACTTCAGGAAAAGGCAAACGACGACCGGTACCTGCTGTGTGCCCAAAAGGCCTTTGGTGGGCCCTCTGCTCGAGGAAGGTGCGCGGGGCGAAGCCCTGCGCACCTGAAATCCACCTTCCGCCGCGGTTTTGCGGAGCCCCACCGCGGCGGAAGGTGGATTTCAGGGCATTCGGCGGGCCACAGGCCAGCCGAATGCCCTTTCCGGGGGACAATCGGCACCGACGAAACGAATTGCCGGGTCTTTTGAGACAGCCTCGGCCTTTCCGGAGGATAAGCGGCGCCGGTAGAACAAATTTCAAAAGCGCGTCGGGTTTTTTGAGGTAGTCTCGAAGGGATTTCCAGCGAGCTTGACAGGGCAGAATCCTTTTCGGCGAACCCCTTTCCGGGGGTAAGTGACGACCCTGGCTCAACTTTGGCAGACTGAGCCGCGGGGAGACGCTGCCCTTGCTGTCGGACTTTAAAAATTTCGAAAAAAGCTGTTTGCAAAGATAGAAATATCTGCGGAAGCTTTATATATTTACAAAATCATAAGAAATCTTTTACATATGAAAGGGCTTATATATTTTAGCACCTTAAAATGATCTTTAGAAAGGGTTATAATAACTGTTGATTTTTTTAATAAATTGCGCCGAAGTTGACATAATCCCTATTTTTGCCTTCTTATCGTCTTGAGTCTCAGTGAAAGGAAAAAACAAAACGAAACACTTAACAGCAAAGGAAAAGTATTTGAAGCTTTAAACATGAACACACAAAACCGCCGCTACGTTTTTATTGATTTCGAGAATCTGCTCCAGATAAAATTCAAGAAACTGGAGAAAGTAGCTTCCCGCATCTTCGTTTTCATAGATGAAAACCAGGAAACCATTCCATTAGCCCTCGTGCGTCAAGCCCAGCGAGCAGGGAAAAACCTGCGCTGGATCGTCGCAGGAAATGCCCACGACAACAGGTTGAACTACCATATTGCTTTCATCATGGGCAAGCTGCATCAAAAAGTGGAACGCGACGTGGAGTTCGCTGTCATTTCCAACGATGTCGCTTTCGATCCCCTCATCAGTTTCATCAATGCCTCCGGCAGGAACTGCCTGCGCGTGAAGCGCAAGCGGGACGAGTCCTCCGTTTTCAGGGAGCTCAACCTGGACCTTGACTCCAACCTCCAGGATGACAACCCTTTCTCCTTTCAGTCCTTTGCCGATGACGACGAAGACGGCATTCCCGTGCTCGTTGATGAGGAGCTCATCACCCGCACTGCCGAAGAGACCGTCAAAAGACTGATTCGCTCAGGAAACCGCCCGGAAGAAATTTCAACTCTCAAAAATTATATACTTTTGCACAGTCAGGAACTTTCCCTTCACGGCAATATCGATCGCATCATTCAAAAAATGAAGGATTCGAATGACATTGACATCCGCAACGGGGAAGTCGTTTACAATTTCTGACGGCTGGCTACTTACTCAGGCATTTTATGCTGCCTGCTTAGGGGCAGCCGGGTAACTTAAACATAGAAAGAAAACTATGCAGGCAGAAGAAATTAACGCCATGATGAGGGCAACGGAAGAGTCTATGAGCGCCACCCTCGAACACCTCCAATTTGAACTTACCAAGATCAGAACCGGAAAGGCCTCTACATCCATCCTCATTGACATTGCCGTTAACTACTACGGGCAAATGACGCCTATCAACCAGGTCTCGAGCGTCTCCACTGCAGATGCCCGGACCATCATCATCCAGCCCTGGGAAAAATCCCTGCTCGCTCCCATCGAAAGGGCGATTTTTGAGGCGAATATTGGCATCACTCCCATGAACGACGGCGAAATGATCCGCCTTACTATTCCTCCTGTCACTGAAGAGCGCCGCAAGGAACTGGTCAAGCAGTCCCGCCACCTGGGCGAGGAGGCGAAGATCGGCCTGCGCAGTGCCCGCCATAAGGCGCTTGACATCATCAAGAAGGCCGTCAAGGACGGCTACCCGGAGGATGCCGGGAAGAGCAAGGAGCAGGAAGTGCAGGATTTGGTCAACAATTACTCAAAGAAAATCGACCATACCGTGGAGGTAAAGGAAAAGGATCTGATGACCGTCTGATTCCTTGCTAACATCGAGGTCCATTTTTCCGGAATATCCTTTTTTCGCTAACAAACACTTCCTTATCTTATGAAAAATCAATTGCTGATCTCCACCCTCGCTGTCGCGGTGGCTGTCCTTTCCGCTTGCCAGCCCGGCCAACAGGCCGATGAAAAAGCCACGGCCACTCCCGTCGACACCTCCGCAGCCAATGTGCTGACTGCCGCCGAAGCGGCGGAAGGCTGGACGCTGCTCTTCGACGGACAAAGCCTCAGCCAGTGGCGCAGCTACAGCCAGGCGGAAGCTCCCCAGCTCGGCTGGGTGATCAAGGACGGGGCACTCGTCATTGAAAATCCACCCAACCCAAGACCGGAAGGTTTCGGTGGCGACATCATCACCAAGGAGAAGTTCGGCAATTTTGACTTCAGCGTTGACTTCATGATCACTGAAACCGCCAACAGTGGCATTTTCTATTTCATCATTGAAGATTCCAGCCACGCCATGTGGAACTTTGCGCCAGAATACCAGATCATTGACCACGAGGGCTATGCCAAAAAGAGCCCCGACTTCAATATGGATACCCACCGCACTGGCGACAACTACGACATGGAGTCCTCCGCCGGGCAGTACATGAAGCCGGTCGGGGAATGGAACACCGCCCGCATTGTGCACAACAACGGAAAAGTCGAGCATTGGCTCAACGGCCAGAAATGCCTGGAATACGAGGTGGGATCCCCCAAGTGGAAAGAGCAGCTTGCCAAATCGAAGTTCAAGGAGTTTCCCCAGTACGGACTGGCGAAGGAGGGACACCTCGGGCTTCAGGACCACGGCAATGAAGTCCGGTTCAGAAACATCAAGGTTCGCCGCCTTTAAAATTCGTTAGAATCCCGATTTTACGCAGGCAGTTTTTGCAAAACAATATTGTCTTCGTAGTTCAATCTGCCCTAAAGGGGTAGGGTGTTCAATATGATTCGGCCGGTGCCCTTTACCTCCCGGGAAGGGCGGTAAGGGGGGTGTAAAAAGTCCTTGCGGCTGGTTTCGCCGGTTCCGCACGGCTCCGGAATGGGCGCTCGGCTGCGCTCCGTGCCCTTTTCAAAGAGGGGCGAGCCCCCTGCCGACTTATTAACACGAGCCCGAGGCGCTGCCGGGCGGCAAGCTTTTATCATTGCATTTTTGGCAGCATAAAATAGTGCCCAGTTGAGCATAAAAGGGTCTCGGGGTAGCTGCGAGGCAATCATTATCATTTAAACATACGCTTTAACGATATAATCAGTATGAAACGAAAAATTCGCATGGGAATGGTTGGCGGTGGCCGTGGAGCATTCATCGGTGCCGTCCACCGAATGGCAGCTGCCCTCGACGGCGAAATCGAACTCGTGTGCGGAGCATTCAGCTCTGATCCGGAAAGGTCGCGCCTTTCCGGTGAAGACCTCATGATTCCTGCCAACCGGGTATATGGCAGCTACAAGGAAATGATTGAAAAAGAAAAGAAGCTGCCGGCAGGTGAGCGCATGGACATCGTTTCCATTGTGACGCCGAACCATGTGCATTACGGCCCTGCCCGCATGGCGCTGGAGAACGGCTTTCACGTCATCTGCGACAAGCCCCTCTGCTTCAACATGAAAGAGGCGCTCACCCTGCAGAACCTGGTGGACAAGACGGGGCTGCTCTTTGCGCTCACCCACAACTACACGGGCTATCCGCTGGTCAAGCAAGCCCGGGCGATGATCCGGAACGGGGAAATCGGGCAAGTCCGCAAGATCGTGGTGGAGTATCCACAGGGCTGGCTCACCAACAAGGTGGAGGACACCGGCAGCAAGCAGGCAGGCTGGCGCACCGACCCCAAGCAGTCTGGCATCGCCGGCGCCATGGGCGACATCGGCACGCATGCTGAAAACCTGGCGGAATACATCACCGGATTGAAAATCACTTCGCTCTGCGCCGATATCAGCACCTTCGTGGAAGGCCGCTTGCTGGACGATGACGGCAACGTGCTCCTGCGCTTTGAAAACGGCGCAAAGGGAATCCTGCACGCCAGCCAGATTTCTGCCGGGGAAGAAAATAATCTCAACATCCGGGTGTACGGCACCAAGGCCGGCTTGCAGTGGTTCCAAATGGAGCCCAACTCCCTGTATGTCAAGTGGCTGGACAAGCCCATGGAGGTCCTGCGCACCGGTGGAGCACGCCTTTGCGCAGAAGCCGCTGCCCATACCCGCGTGCCGAACGGCCACCCGGAGGGCTATCTGGAGGCCTTTGCCAACATCTACCGCAATTTCGCCATCTGTGTGCGGGCGCGCATGGAGGGCAAGGAATTGCCGGCGATGTACAACGACTTTCCCACTGTGTACGACGGCGTACGCGGCATGAACTTCATCGACAAGGTCATTGCCTCCGGCAAGAGCAACAAGAAGTGGGTGAACACGTGAGAAGCGCCTGGCAGAAAGGCGACTTTTCAGGTACCCCTACGCCTGCTCAACAACCACAGCCAACAGTATCATGTCCCATTCTGAAAAAATAGAGTCCTCCTCCGCTCCCCGGCCGGTGGGCAGCTATCCGCATGCCCGGCGGGTGGGCAACCTTCTTTTCCTGTCTGGCATCGGTCCCCGCGACCCTTCCACCGACGAGGTGCCCGGCCTCAAGCGGAGCCCGGCCGGGAATTTCGTGGAATTCGACTTTGAGGCCCAATGTCATTCCGTGTTCCAGAACGTTCGCCGCGTGCTGGAAGACGCCGGGGCCTCCTGGGACGACCTCGTCGATGTGACGGTGTTCCTGACCGACATGCAGCGGGATTTCCATACCTACAACCGCATTTATGCGATGTATTTCAAGGACAATCAACCGTGCCGCACCACGGTGGGCATCAACTCGCTGCCAACACCCATCGCCATAGAATTGAAATGCATTGCAGTGGTAGGAGGCTAATCCGCCAGTTCTTCGTACAACCTTTTCATGTTCACAACGGTATCCGTCAGGCTGAAATGTGTGGCGACGTGTGCCTTTGCCGCTGCACCCAGTCGCTGGCACAAGGCGCGGTCCTGATAAAGCCGCAGCACAGCGGCAGCGAGGTCCTCGGCACTGGCAGGCAGCACTACCCATCCTGATTGTTGGTGTATCACCAGTTCGCGGTTGCCGGGAATACTGGTGACCACTGGCGTCACTCCCAGCGACATGGCCTCCATGACGGCCTTGGTGGTTGCCTCCCCGTAGAGGGAAGGGAGGGCAAAGACATTCGCGGCAGCTACCAGATTCAGCACATCCGTGCGGAACCCCGCCAGGTGGATTTGTCCGCGGTAGGGGCTTTGTTCAATGAGCTGGCGGTTGTTGCCGGCCTCCATGTTTTTTCCGATGAGCAGAAAGTGGATTGGCAGGCAGGGTGTGAGCAGGTAAGTGGACTTTAGCAACCAGGGGATGCCTTTCATCCTGCGGTTGTTGGCGACGCAGACCACCAGGAAGGCATCTGGCGGTATGCCGATAGCTGTCAATGCCCGGCGGTCCGGCACAATGCCTTCATACCAGCGCGGTGAGTGACCCTTGTGAATGGTCACGGCTTTATTTTTTTTGAAAAACAACTGTCGCCTGAACATCGCTGTGATGGCCTCCGCGATGCAGGTGATCTTGTCCACGCGAGGATGGAGGTACTTGAGGTAAGCTGTGGGATCGTACCAGTGGATGTGGCCGGTGTAGCCCCGGTAGAGCACCACTTTCACAGGCAATCCGCGGGCGGCCTGAATGCCGTTCAGAATAGCCCGGCTGTTGAAGAGGTGGAGGACGTGGTGTCCTCCCGTCCTGAGTTCCTGACGGATGATTCTGATGGCGACGAGATCCAGTTTTCGCTCAGGATGGAAGCCTATGACGCGGATGCCGGCGGCCTCGAAGCGCTGGATGTAGGCAGCCTGGTCAAAGGTCATGACCGTTATTTCCAGCCCGGCCTGTTGCAGGCCGATGAACAGCTCGGCCTCCGGTCGCACGGAGTTGGTGTCGCGGTAATCGCTGATGACGAGAACTTTGATTTTCATTGCGGAAAAATACGGGTATTTGCGCTATTCTTCCAAAACCAGCCGGCACATTATTCCGATCGCAAGCTTCTTGGCTTATCTTTGCCGGCCTGAAAAGGCATTCCTTCAAATTTTGACAAAATGAAAATACTACTTCTGGGCAGCGGAGGCAGGGAGCACGCCTTCGCCTGGAAACTCAGTCAAAGCCCGCATTGCAGCAAGTTGTACATCGCCCCTGGCAATGCCGGCACAGGAGTCCTCGGCGAAAACGTCAACCTCAACATAGAAGACAACGCCGCCATTTACGACTTTGTCGTCGAGAACGCCATTGACCTGGTGCTGCCGGGGCCGGAGGCTCCGCTGGTGAACGGGATTTGGAACTACCTGCATGGCATGCGAAGCACCTCTCACGTTCCGGTCATAGGCCCTTCCAGCCAGGGAGCGCGACTGGAGGGAAGCAAGAGCTATGCGAAGAAATTCATGGAGGAATTTGGCATTCCGACTGCAGGCTATCGCGAATACGTTGCTGCAAAAGCCGGTCTGGCGCTCAACTTCATAAAAAAGAAAGCCAGCACCCCGGTTGTGCTCAAGGCCGATGGTCTTGCGGCCGGCAAGGGTGTGGTCATCTGCCAGACCAGGGAGGAGGCCCTGGAGGAAGCCACGGCCATGTTTAGCGGGAAGTTTGGCCTTGCCAGCCGCAAGGTGGTCATCGAGGAATTTCTCAGCGGCATCGAATTCAGCGTTTTTGTGCTGACTGATGGCGACTCTTACAAAATATTGCCCGTGGCAAAGGATTACAAGCGAATCGGAGAGGGTGACACGGGACCCAACACCGGTGGAATGGGGGCTGTATCTCCCCCGCCCTTTGTCGACAAGGTGCTCATGGAAAAAGTCGAGCAGCGGATTGTTCGCCCTACGATCGAGGGCTTGAAAAAGCGCGGCATCGTCTATCAGGGCTTTATTTTCATCGGGCTGATCAAGGTGGGCGACGACCCGTTCGTCATCGAGTATAATTGTCGCATGGGGGACCCCGAGACAGAGGTGGTGCTGCCCCGGCTGAAAAACGACCTGGTGGAGCTGCTGCTTGCCGTCAGGGATCGCCGGCTCTCCGACATCAACATCGAGGAGGATGAGCGCGCAGCGGCAACCATCATCCTCGCCTCCGCCGGCTACCCGGGCGATTACCAGAAAGGCAAGGCCATCACCGGGCTGGAAAACGCCGGCGACAGCATCGTATTTCACGCGGGAACCCGGCAGTCTGACGGGCAGGTTGTCAGCAGCGGCGGTCGCGTGCTGGCTGTCACTTCCCTGGGAGGCACTTTTCGGGAGGCCATAGCCAAATCGAATGAACGTGCCGCCGACATCCATTTCGAGGGGAAATACTTCCGCAGGGACATCGGATTTGACCTGTAGCGGTTTTCTGCTGCCGGGTTCTAATATTTTCCGCCATGCCAGACCATCTTGAAAAATTCCATGCCCACGGCAAGCTCCTGCTCACGGCTGAATACTTCGTGTTAGACGGGGCGCTGGCCTTGGCACTGCCTGCCCGCCGGGGCCAGTCGCTGCAAATAGCGGCGAAGGATGGGGGCGGCGACCCCCTGCTTCACTGGCGCAGCCTGGATGAGCAGGGTCATTGCTGGTTTGAGGCTGCTTTCGACTGTCGTCACTTTGAAATAGCGGCGGCTCAGGACGCCGGCATTGCGGAGCGCCTGCAGCAAATCCTGCGGGAAGCCCGGCGCCTGAATCCTGGTTTTTTGTTGCCCGGCGCCGGCGATTTCCAGCCAGTGACGGCCGAAACCAGGCTCGATTTTCCGAGGCTTTGGGGACTGGGTACCAGTTCGACGCTCATCAGCCTGGTGGCGCAGTGGGCCGGCGTTGATGCGTACGAGCTTCAATTCAGTACTTTTGGCGGTTCGGGTTACGATATTGCCTGTGCGACGGCCCGGGAGCCCGTCCTCTACCGGCTGGACCGGGGCAGGCCCATCGTGGAGGCTGCCGGTTTTCACCCGCCGTTTTCGGCTCAGCTGCATTTCATTTATTTGGGTAAAAAACAGGACAGCCGGAAGGGAATCGCCCGTTACCGGCAGTGGACAGCCGAAAGTCTCCTGCAGGAGCCGGGAGGCTTGCTGGCAATAATCGGGCAGATTTCCGGCCTCACCCGCGCCATGCTGAAGGCCGGCCGTCTGGATGAATTTGAGGATTGCCTGCGACAGCACGAGTCCCTGGTGGCTGCTACCATCGGCCTGCCGCGGATCAAGGAGTTGCTTTTCAGTGATTTTCCCGGAGAGGTGAAGTCCCTCGGTGCCTGGGGCGGGGATTTCATACTTGCCACCAGCAGCCGCCCGGCTGCCGAGGTACAAAAATATTTCAACGAAAAAGGCTATTCGGTGTTTATTGCTTACGACGACCTCATCGCAGGCCAGGGCTGAGGCTATCTCAGACGACGCCAGTAAAAAATACTTCTTATATGACGCCAACATGGTATGACGGAAAAATCATCCGAATAGAAAACGAATCCCCCAACACGCGGCGCCTCTGGCTGCAGGTGACAGGAATCGAGCACTTTGACTTCAAAGCCGGGCAGTTCATCACCATGGACCTGCCCCTCGGGGAAAAGCGCAAAGACCGCTGGCGCAGCTATTCCATCGCCTGCGAGCCCAATAGCTCCAACATCCTGGAATTCTGCATCGTCCACATGGAAGGCGGCACCGCCACCCGCTACCTGTTCGAAGAGGCCGGCCTCGGCACGGTGATAAAATTCAAGGGGCCTGACGGGAACTTCACCCTGCCTGACCTCGGCGAGCGCGACCTCGTGCTCATTTGCACCGGCACCGGCATAGCCCCTTTCCGGAGCATGATCCGCGACCTGATACACCTGGAAAAACCGCACAAGCAGGTACACCTGATCTTCGGCACCCGACACGAGGAGGGCATCCTCTACCGGCAGGAGTTCGAGGAATTGGCGGCAGAAAACCCCTGGTTCCACTATTCAGTGGCACTCTCCAGGGCCGAGCAGCTGCCCGCAGGATCGAACTACGTGGACCTGAAGAAAGGATATGTCCATCAAATCTACCTCGAGCAGTATGCCAGCATCCGGCCGGACATCCTATTTTACCTCTGCGGCTGGTCCAGTATGATAGACGAGGCAGCCGCCAATCTGACCGCTAAAATGGGCTACGACCGTTCCCAGGTCAGGTACGAATTGTATGGGTGATGAACTTCGAAAGGATATTTATGTTACTTTTGTAGATAAATTCTAAATAAAATCGAAACTATGGATACCGTCGGAACATCCTCTCCCATCATAGTCTATACCGAGCAGACACCCAATCCGGAATCGCTGAAATTCGTGACGAACCGCATTTTGTACCGCGGCACAGCAGATTTCAGAGACCGGGAATTTGCCATAGAGTGGTCGCCGCTGGCTGCCGGCCTGTTCGAATTTGCCTTTGTCAAGGGCATTTACATCACCAACAACTACGTTACTGTCTCCAAGGAGTTCAACTACGAGTGGGCTGATATCATGATGGGCTTGAAGGACTACATCAAGCAGTATGTACAGGATGGCCAGGACATCATCCGGGAGGGCTTTGCGGAAGCCATGGAGAAGGCAGAGACCGAGCGCCATGCAGCTCAGTTCAGCGGCAAGGATGGGGAAATCGCCATGCGCATCAAGGATCTGATCGATACCTATGTGAAGCCTGCGGTGGAAAGTGATGGAGGCAATATTGAATTCAAAGCCTGGGACAATGGCACAGTCTATGTCACCATGCATGGCTCTTGCAGTGGTTGCCCCTCATCCACGGTTACGCTGAAAGCAGGCATCGAGGGCATGCTCAAGCGGATGGTACCGGAGGTGCAAGAGGTGGTTCAGGAAATGGGCTGAGGCTTCATCGGCCCTCTTTTTTTTGCGGTGCCAGGTCGCTTTCGAGTGCTGCGATGCAGATTTTGTAGAGGTGGACAGGGGTTCCTTCATACAGCTCCTGAAAAATGCGCAACGCCATCTCCCCGTCCTCTTTTTTCTTAAACAATCGGAACAATTCGAAAATCACCCGGGCTCTTTCCTCCTTGCCCGGGTAGTCCTTCTCCAGTTGCCTGAAGAAAGATTCAGCCTTCTCCGTGTCCTGGTTGAAGGTTGCCAGTTTCCCCTGCAGAAGCCTCACTTCGAAGAGCAGGTCAGCGTGGTTGAGTTCCCGGGCTATTTTCAATGCTTCGGCAAGGTGTTGGGCAGTTTCGTCGCTCCGTTGGAGTGCCAGCAGGACAGCTGATTTCTCCATCAGGTTATAGCCGAGCAGCAGGGCATTGTGGATGCCCCGCGTGACCTGGATAGACTGGTCGTAATGCCACAGCGATTCGGAGTAATTGCCGGTGAAGTAATACACATCTCCCAATGTGTTCAGGGCTTTGGCCTCTCCTTTTGCATAGGCCAGTTCCCTGCTCATGGACAGTGCTTGCTGTAAGACTTCCAGTGCCTTGTCGAATTGTCCGGTAATGCAATGGAGGTTGCCGAAAAGCCCGAGGGCAATGGCCACCCCTTGTTTGTCTCCGAGCTCGGAGGTAAGGGCCAGGTCTTTTTCAAACAGCTCACGGGCGGTAGCTATGCGTCCCTTGCGCAGCCAGACGGTGCCAATGGAGCCAAGGGCAATGGAGGTGAGTTGCTTGTTGCCCAGGGCTTCGCTCAGGGCGAGTCCTTCCTCGAAGCAACGCAGGGCGGCGTCGTAATCTCCCTTTTCCAGATACACGATGCCCATATTGGTGTAGAGTGTTGCCATGCCGGGCTGGTCGCCCAGTTTCCGGCATTTATCCAGCTGCTGCTGTTGCCAGCGGATCCCCTCGTCGTATTTGCCCAGGTTCATATAGGTGAGGCCGAGGTTACCCACGATCTGGGCTTTTGAGGAGGTATGTTCGTACTGTTGCGCCAGCTGGTCACTTTTAATGAAATACAGCTTGGCATCCTCATATTTTCCCTCCCGGAAGCTCAGGGTGCCGAGGTTGCCATAGACCCTGGAGTTGCCTCGGATGTCTTTGATGCTGTTGAACAGCACAGCGGCTGCATCGAGGTGGCGGCTGGCCTCCTCATGTCTGCCTCGGAGAATGAGCAGATAGCCCAGGTTGTTATTGGCCCGCCCCAGCAATTTGACATCTTCGATCTGTGTCGCAATTTCGAGTGCCCTTCGGTTCGCCACCTCGCAGGAATCCCAGTTGCCGGTCAGTTGCAGCAAGTCGGCTTTTTTAAGAAGAGTGCGGGCAATCTGCGGTGTATCGGCATTCTTTTCGAGGATGACCAGGAGCTTGTCATAGTACGATAAGGCCTGTGAATTTTGATAGTTGTTTTTGAGGTAATCTGCAGCCTTGTCCAGGTAAAAAGCCGTCTTTGACTCGACGCCTGCCTGTTCGTAGTGAAAGGCGAGGTCCAGGTATCTTCCTTCCAGATGTCCCTCGTACAAGGTTTCTATGGCCTCCGCGATTTGCCCATGCAGTTCCTGGAGCCTGGTCTTTAGCTGCATGTCATAAACCGCTTCCCGGAGCAGGGCATGCCGGAAGATGTATCGAAGTTCGTTGAGGGCCTGCCACACCTGGGCTTTTTCAGCGGCTTTCACCTGCTCCCGCAGCACTGTTTGCGCATTGATGGCGGGGTCGGAGAAGGCTTCGTTTTGGCGCATCACCTCGGTCAGTACAGGCAGTTCGAATTCCCTTCCGATGACGGCAGCCGCCTTGATGGTATCGCGGACGAGCCGGGAGAGGCGGTCAATGCGCGCTGTCAGCACTGCCTGGACGTTATTGCTGACGCGCACGTTTTTTTCCTTGGCTGACCAGCCTGTTTCCGTTTGGGCCAGTTGCTGGGTCTCCACCAGGTATTCCAGCATTTGTTCAGCATAAAATGGGTTGCCGTTGGTTGTGCGCATCAGGAGGTCCGTCAAATCGGGGGTCACCTCTTCACCAAGGATTTGCCTGCCCAGCGCAAGCATGGAGGGTTTGTCAAGGCCGCTTAAACCTATCTCACCCGTGTCAAGGCCGAGTGCTGAGAGCAATTGTTGGTCAAAGACCCTGGGTTTCTGTCCCTCGTCATCGTAGCGGGAGGTGACGAGGAAGAAGACCGGCTGATGTTTGACTTTGCCTATGAAGCCGTTCAGGAATTCGATGGAGCTGTCGTCAAACCACTGTCCGTCTTCCAGTTCCACGACCAGGGGGCCATGCAGCGCCACTGCCTGGAAGAAGCTGGAGAGGGCGATGAACGTATTGTCACGGCGCACCCGGGCGTCGAGGTTGTCCCAAAGAGGATCTTTGAGGCTGAGGCCGGCGAGTTCTGCCAGGAGGGAGCGGGTGCGCAGGAACTCCCGTCTGACGGCATCCGTCTCTTCGCCAGCCGGCAGCCTGTTCATGAGCAGGTTGCAAATGCGGTAGAAGCTTTCCCGGTTTTGGGCTGGGGAGTTTTCAGGCCATTGTTCAAAGTAATTGCGCAGCAGGTAGCTGAAGGGGTTGAAGGGTTTTCGCAGGATTTGGTCGCTCTGGCAGGTCAGCCATCTGGAATCGGGCAGTTTCTGGCGAAGTTCGTTTGTCAGGCGAGTCTTTCCGATGCCGGCCTCGCCAAACACGTAGGCTGCGCCGGCCTTTTTGCCGGCAAAGGCGGCTGCAGCCAGTCCTTCCAGGCGCCGGAGCTCGGCCTCGCGGCCGATCATGCGGCCTTTGAAAGCCTGTTGCTGCTGCTCATGCTGCCTGCCGACCAGGCTGAAGGTTGGCATGGGCTCTTCGAGTCCTTTGTAAAAGAGGTTCCCGCGGTGGATGAAGCGGAAGCTCTTTGTTTTCTGGGCGGATTCATTGACGAGCACCTCATCCCAGGCTGCCTGCATCATCAGGCGGGCAGCGAGGTTGACGCTGTTGCCCGCCACGGCGTATTGGCTGCGTTCCTGGCCGCCGATGATGCCGGCATAGGCGATGCCTTCGGCCACGCCTGCCTTAAAGCGAAGCGGCGGCAGCTGGCCGGCAGCCCCCAGTTCCTGCAACGAGCTCACAAACTGCAGCGCCCGCTCTATGTTGTTTTCAAACGAAACCGGGGCACCAAATATAATGACCATGACACCGCCCTTGTCGCCAAAGTCAATCTCCTTGAAGTAGCCGGCGTAATTTCGCACCTGGTCCAGCACGGCCGTTGCAAAGTCATTTAAAGCAGGGAAAGTCTCGAGTCCTTCGAAGGCGATGAATACGGACACCACCGGCCGGAACTCACCTCCCTGGTTGAACTCAAGGACAGCAGCAGGCAGGAATCGGGACAGGCCGGCGGCGGAAAGGGCTGCTGAAGGAGGCAGCCCCTGTTTTTCAGGACCTGTTGCAGGGGCTTTTTCGGATGCCGCACCTGTCAGCAGGAAGTAGCCTTGTTGGGAAAGCGGTACAGCTGCTGTTGCGGCCGGCAGTTGCTTCAGGAAAGCCTGGTCGGCTACGGTTTGCGTCTGTTTTGCCAGCACCTGGCTCTGGGCACTTCCGCTGATGGTTTCCCCCCGGAAGTAAAAGGACTTGTAAGTATTTCCGACGATGCCCCACTCCACATCGCCAAAGGAGAGGCCCACTTTCAGTCCGAGGCTGAACTTTGGATTTTTGCTCAAAACAAGCTGCAGGCTGACGAACAAGCGGTGTGCCAGTTCCAGCACATCGCCGGCCGTGCAGTGGCAGCTCTCCAGGGGGAAGATGCCGGTGAAAGCATCTCCGGCAAAATAGGGGATAAATCCTCCCTTGCGGTAAACTTCGCTGACCATGGGGCTGAAGATTTTATTGAGGATCTGGGAGAGCTGCTCTGCCCCTTGAGAGCCCTCCCGCATCAGGATGTCGGCCAGGCGGGTAAAGCCCGACATGTCCACGAACATGGCATAGGCCTTAAAGCTGCCGTTGACATTACCGGCGGCTTCTTGTTCCTGTATGAAATGTGGAATTAAATTTTTCACCTGATCAGGTTGTGCGTTCTTCACCGTCCTGCTCTGTCTTTGTTTTTTCTTCGTGCTACAACAGCCAGGGGACAAACTGCAAGCTAAGCACCAGCAGCAACAGCAGGAAGTGAACGGACTCAGCCCATTGAGGCTTCATCCTGGTGAAGGTAAAGGAAACCAGAATGCCCAGTGCAGGCGTGAGCATGAGCAGGTGCTCAAAGGTCGCGTTCACCTGAAAAGGGACTGCCAGGCCAGCTGCAATCAGTACCCAGTAAAAAATCGAGATTTTCTTCTGGGCCTGTATGTTTTTTTTGTACAAATAGGTGCCGTTGTTCACCAACACAAAGACAATGAAAGCTATAAATACAGCAACCTTGAGGTAGTCGTCCCAGTCATTCAGGTGGTTGCCGTAGTTGAAAAAGCCCAGGTTTCGGCCAAATTGTACTTCCAGGAAGTAGTCCAGTCGATCGAACCAGAAATAGTATATTCCGACGAGGAAATAGGGAAGCAGCAATCCAGTGAAGATGACCAGGATTTCCCGTGGGTTCAAGGTCCTAAGGATGGCGAGGGAAGCCAGGAGCACAAGGGCGAAGAAAATATACGGGAAGTAGCAAAAGCTTGCGATGCCCGTCAGGAGCCCTGCATTGAAGATCCTGTCGGAGCAGGCCGGGTTTTTATAGGTGCTCAGCATCTGTGCCAGGGCCATCAGAAAGAAGAAATTGCCAATCAGCACAGGTGAAAGGTAGAGGAAGTCGGGGATGATGCAGGCAGTGAACACGAAAAAGAGCCCGGGGAACTGGTTGGATTCGTTGGACAGGCGGCTTTCCAGGACCAGCAGGTTGACCATGAAGCCCTGGGTCAGCAGCAGAAGCATGGCGGCGATGTGGGATAACAGTTGTTGTGATCCGATGGCCCCATATATCATTTCGCTGAGCCATCCCTTGCCGGAGGGTTCCCATTCGAACGGTGCTATGAAAACGGAGAATCGCAGCAGCAGAATGTAGAATATCAACAGGATGCTGTAGTAAACCTGGTTGGTTCTGAAGAATACTAGCACGGACTATTTAGTTTGTGAACGAGGTATTTTGAACATGCTTTTCATGGGGCTTGCGCAAATCGCGCGATGCTTTTGCGTCATTCCTGCGGGAATTTACGCCCTGCTTTTCCCTGTCTGCCAAAAGTAAAGATAAATGATGGCAATAAGGAAGCTTGCTGCTTCTAAAATTAATTTGAAATTTTTTAAAAAAATATTAACACCTTTTATGGAATTCAGGCGGTTGGCGTCTCTATGTTGTAAGTCAATCTACATCTCGACAAGCCTATTTAACTCCACGTTTGTTTTAACCCCCTGACCTGCCGCTCACTGCGGCATTTTTTCCTCAAATAACCAAGTCCCCACTAATCCGCAAGTTGCTGCCAGAACAGTGAGGCGCTGGAAATTGCGGTGCCGGCTGATAAAATTAATGCAGCAATCCTATCGTGAGGGGGGAGGGTTATCGCCCATCCCCCCTTTATATTTTGTGCAACTGACGTATCCCCTGAGAATTTTCCGGCACAATAAACCATCGCTTCCATATGTAAAAGGGAAAAGCCTGCCCGGTTCTCTGAGGCTGTCTCAAAAGACCCGGCCATACATTC
>JBEAYO010000004.1:0-23181 GCA_041159285.1 Bacteroidota bacterium
CCCGCGAGGGGGGGGAAGGGCACTAGGCCGGCCCGTGGCCGGCCTAGTGCCCTTCCCAGGAAAAACTCTCTGCGCCGGCACGAAACGAATTATCAAGCCCTTTGAGACAGCTTCGAAAGAGGGATTTCGGGGCGTTAGGCCGGCCAGTTTCCGGCCTAACGCCATTCCCCGGAAAAACAATCGGCTCCGGCGGAACGAATTGTCAGGTCCTTTAAAATGCTCATTGGCAACTCAGCACCTGTGAGGCTTTTGAGACAAGCTCAGTAGCAACCTCGACGGGAAAAGCCCGCAGCAAAGCAAACAAAAAATCCCCTCTTCTTTCGTAGAGGGGATTTTTTGCTTGCTGGACTTTGCACCTTCGCACCATCCACTGGAAGAAGCCGCCGGCTTCTTTCTTTTGGAAAGTCCTTCAGTGCGGTTATTTTCAATCAACCAATATCATCCTGCGTGTGTCACTATGGGCAGCGGATGCCACTCGATAGTAAAGAACTCCATTGGCTGTCGGAATTTCAATCCTGTTGATTACGAACTCCTGATAGCCCGCTGAAAAATCAGCCTCGATCACTTTTACCACTCGTCCAGCCAGATCCGAGAGAGTCAACGTGACGCTTCCCGCTTCGGGCAATTGGAAACCGATGGTGGTTTTATCAGCAAAAGGATTGGGCGTATTCTGATACAGCTGGAAGCTTTCAATGCTGCCATCATTGTCAAACGACAACTCGATACCTTGCTCCTGGAGCTGAGCGTCATAGGCTTCAGCTACAGTGTACTCCGAGCTCATCTGCAGCAGCTCGCTTAAAGATCCATCGGCCTTGGCCCTGAATGTCAAACCGAAAATCATTCCTTCCAACTGCTCTGCACTCCCGTCGGCCTTGTTCCAGCTCGAGGTGAGCACGCCCTTGTCCAACAGCGAGAAACCAAAGTTCTCTTCAGCCAGGACAGCCGGCACTACCTCGACAAATTCCAGCTTTTCCTTGTCAAAACGAAGTGTGAACTGTAAACCAGCCATCATGGCCTTGTCAGCGCGGAAAGGAACAGTGATGACCTCGCCTTTATTCACTCGGACATCATCCGTGCGCAGCATGAACCTGGAGGTCTGCCCCCGATCGTCTCCCTGGCCAGTGAGGCCCGAAGGATTAGCACTGCAATTCACATCGCCAATCTTGATGCCTATGAAGTCGGCACTGAGTTGATCGGCTGAGATGTCGTTGAGATTGATCAACTCTGGGAACACCGTCTGCCAGGGATTGGCAGGGTTCGGGAAATTGAAATCCTTCCTGACAAAGCGCCAGGAGCTGTTGTTCGGGAATTCGTCGATGACGAAAAGTATCAGCTTGCGCAATTCCACCAGGTCAAAGGTAGTGACCGTCTTGGAATTGTTGGCATCGGCCGCGATGATTTTGTACGGAGAACCGAGGGGCTGGGATCCCAGAATATGCTTGGAAATGAGCACCAGGTCAAAGGTGGTCACACCGTTCAGGGGGGCCACGTCCTTGGATGGTACCAGGGAATAATCACCGCCAGGAACAAGGGAGGTGAACAGGAAGCCGCCATCGGTGGACGTCATGGCGGTGCCTGAGGTGGTTCCTCCCAGCTGGACCGTCACACCGTTCAGGGATTGGCTGTCTTCATCCGTGATGGAGCCGCCCAAGGCCACCAGCGGGTTGGGACAGACATCTAAATTGTCTTGTAGTTCGATGTATGTTCCGCAGAAGTCCTGATTGCCGGATTGATCCGTCACCCAAAGGTTAATAATGTTATTGCCGAGTGAGCTACAGTCCAGCACCAGACTGACATCACTCGTGTTGCTGGAGAGGGAGTATTTCAGGGAACCTGCCGGAGTGCAATTATCGTAACTGCCCTCGTTGAATTGGCTGGCAAACACCTCGATCATCGGAGGGTTGGAACTCATGATATCTACTACCAGTTTATTCTTGCAAACAGGCGTGGGCTTCTTGCAGTCCTTCACCGTAAGAGTTGCGGTGCAGGCCTTCTGGTTATTGCAGTTGTCGGATGCGATGTAAGTGACAGGATAGGAGCCGGGTCCGACATTGTTATAGGGTCCGAAACCGGAAAGGCTGGCTCCTCCGATGGTCACCGTGGCGGAAATTGTCACATTGGCACTGCAGTCGGAAACATCCGGGGTGGGCAGCACGACAGTGGCTGCGCAGTTGGAGGTCTCGATGCACACCTGGGGAATCTGACAACCGGCAATGAATACAGGATCCACACTGTCCTTGACCTTGATGACCTGCTGATAGGTTACGTAACCATCCCAGGGGTCGCTGTCGGCATCTGTGTCGGGACTTGAAGACTGGTTTGCGCTGGCAGCCCCCGGTTTGGATTTGGGGGAAACTCTCCAGCTGTCGCGGTACGTGCGGGTATCGCAATCTCCATCGCCATCAAAATCGCAGGGTTCTGCGGGATAGGCCAACTGGAATTCACGCTCGGAGGATTCTGTCACCTCCTGGTCAATTTCAGCTCCAACCACACACCAGTTGATGACAACCCAGGAGCGGGTCACCTTGTAGCAGGCATCTGCCACAACGTTGTAAATCTCGTCTTGATATGAAATACCGACCAACTCACAGGTTTCGGAGAAAATAGAGGGCTCTCCGAAGTCAGGAGCAGTGGTGCCACAATCCACAGTCAGATCAGCCGGGAAGGATACCACCCAGTCAGATACATGGTCGATGAAAATAGTCTGGGTGCAGGCCTGTGAATTATTGCCAGCGTTATCCGTTGCAGTCCAGGTACGGGTTATGCTGCCCTCCAGGCACTGGTCAATCGAGGAAGCAAAAGTTCGGTTCGGACTTTGAACACAGTTATCCTGGAAAACCGGGGCACCGAAGAACTGATCCAGGAACTGGCTGCGCTGCGCGGGAGAGGACAGTCCGTCGAGTTGTGTCTCGAGCGCGTCTGCATAGTAATCACAGGTGATGCGCTGGTTGGCCGGGCAGCTCACCAGCACAGGAGACACCTTGTCCTGAACAGATACGGTCACCATGCAATCATTGTGGTTCCCGAAGCAATCGTAAGCCCTGAAGACTAACTGATGGCTGTTGCCGGCACCGAGGTCCTGGCAGCAGAAATAGACAGAGGCTCCGAAGACCAGGTCGTTGTGGCCATCATTGCAGGGATCGGACATGCGGCGGACTTCAAACTTGTCCAGACAGCAGTTGTCATAACTGCCATCGTTAAAAGTAGTTGCAAAGACCTCTGCCAGCCCGTCTGAGGAGATATTGACATCCGTGATATCATCGCAGATGGAGACTGGAGCAATGTTATCAATCACCGTGACAGTGGCGTTTTTAGTCGTGACGTTGCCACAGACATCTGTGGCACTGACGGTGATGGCGTGGTTGCCTAATGGAAGGCCTGGAGAAGGAATGAAGCCGTTAATGGCCTCGCCAAGAGCGGTGTAGATGTGTACGGAAGAAACACCAGCGCAAGCGTCAGTAGCTGTGGGCACTGGCAGCAGTCCTGTTGACACACAAACCTCCGGGTGCACACCTGCCACATTGGCTACCACTGTGACGTTGTTCGGAAAATCTATGCTCGGACCAGTGGTGTCGATGACCTTGATGATCTGGATGTTGTCTTCTCCACCAACACCGGATTTCACCACAACACCGGCACACCAGTCAAAGACTGTCCAGGTGCGCACTATTTTGAAAACGCCAGTTGCGCCACCACATACTTCCAAAACTTCATCGCTGAAATTGAAATTGTACTGACAGAACTCACCAATGATGTTGGCTGGAACTCCTGAACCAGTGGCAGACAGCACAGCCGCGCCGACGGCAGCAGAGACGTCTATGTCATCGTCGCTTGGGTCGGCATCCACGATGGCAGCGTTGAGTGCAGTTGCAGCCGTGATGTTGGCGTGCTGAGCATATTGTCCGCAATCCCAGGTGATGTCATTCGGGAAATCCACGAGAGTAGGCCTGAGGATGGTGACAATGTCCTGGCAGGGAGTGGACTGGTTGCCATAATCATCGAAAGCCATCCAGCTGCGGCGATACCTGGCCTTATTGTCATCACAAACATCGTTATCTATCAATATAAGCTCCACGAGGTTGAGCGTGGGGAACTGGTCGCAGTTGTCTGTCAGCGTGGGCTTTGGAGCCACGTCAACGGACTGGGTGCAGGAAAGGGTAATGTCCTGGCAGGTAAGCACCGGTGCAATTTTATCTTCCACGGTGATTTGTCCCCAGCAGGAGTTGCCGGTCTCCGGATCGGTAACCTTGACAGTGAACAATTTTCCGATGTCACCGCAATCCAGCGGGTTGCCGGCAGAAGTGCCGCTACCCGTCAATATTTCGACGTCGTAATCGTCATAACAGCCATAGGGGCCACCCTCCAGCACCATGTCTGCGCCGATGAGAGCCTGGCCATTATTATCGAGGCTGGCCTGAACCAAGTCGTTGCAGGACAGTGTTGTGGTCGGGTTGGGATACTCCAGCACGGTGACCGAAAACTGGCAGGAGGATGAATTTCCTAATAAATCGGTGGCTGTGAACTGCAGCGGATAGGATCCTATCGGGAAGGCGTCTCCGTTGCCCAAACCAGTGAGATCGTTTTGTGTGATGTCCGGCGAGGGATCGCAGTCGTCTGTTGCAGTGACCGAGAAATTGAGGATAGCCTCGCATTGTCCCGGCTCCAGGTTGGCCACGATGTCAGCAGGGCAATTGATCACAGGCGCAATGGTATCGTCAATGGTGACGATTTGAGAATGAAAATCGTTGGAGCAAATCGGCCCAACGTTCGAAGTAAATGATTTCGCAGGGAGCGGTTTTGTCGCTGCTGCATTGGTATTGAATCCGTCCAGTGCGTCGATGCCGCTGAAGGTCCAGTTGGCGATGCTGAAGAAAGAGCCGTCAGGGCCTGTGTTGTTCTTGCGATAGGCCCAGCCGTCCGTGTATTCCCAGGGTTGTCCGCTGCCATCCACGTTGATTTGACCGAAGACATCGATCACCATGCCGTTGCAGAACAACTCGATGGCATCGTCACCGTTGATTGAAGGTGCGAAGTCATCCACGAAGTTCGGGGCAAACCCAAAGAAACTGGTAAAAGTCGGGGCTTCTGTGGCCACCCAGATGTGGGAACCCTGTGCCACGGAGATGGCGGGGAAGGTGAATTCCTGCCCGTCCGACCCTCCGCCGTTATTGGCAGAACCGAAGCCATAGGCACTGAGGTCGGGTATGTTCGCCAGAGCGTAGAATTCAATAGCCTTGGGCAAGCCGCCTGTGACAGGTCCGTCGATGACACCTGAGATAACGAGGTTACCGCAGCCGCTGACGCTGTTGGTCACATTATAGGTTCCGGTGTTGCTGCCTGCCAGATTGATGACGCCCGTCTGGGGATTGATGGCGAGAAGCGGGCCTCCGGAGATTACAGTATATGAGTACAATCCGTCAGAGCCGCTACTGTGGCTGGGGACGGGATTGATGCCATTGGGGCAATAATCATTTTCATCATAGGAAAATTCAGCATCGGCAGCTTCCAGGAAAGTCAACCTGACGACATCGGAGGCGCCTTGGCATACACCACCACCTGCGGACGGGACTGTCCAGGTCAGCGTGACTGCAGTTCCGATTTCAGAAGCAGCAGGCGTGTAAATGGCATTGGGGTTGGTGGTGCTGCTGAAAGAGCCCAGTCCGCCGGACCAGGTTCCACCGGAACCAATTGCAGACAGGTTGGCGGGGGAGCCTTCGCAAATAAGGCGGTCCGGTCCTGCGTCAGCCTGCGGGGGAGCAACTACCTGAACAGTTACAGAGCAAGTCACGGTAGATCCTCCATAGGTATAGGTTCCAATCGGCATGGGGTTGGCGGCATTGGCATTGACCGTGACGCCGTCGGTGGCATCCACGCCGCTGAAGTTCCAGTTGGCCAGGATGAAAGTCGATCCGTCAGGACCTGTGTTGTTCTTGCGGTAAGCCCAGCCATCCAGGTAATCCCAGGGAGTGCCGGTGCCGTCTTGTCCAACGACACCGAAGACGTCAATGATGGTGCCACTGTAGAACAAGCGCACGGCATCATCTCCATTGACGTTGATAGCGCTGCTGGTGTAAGTGGGCGGAAATCCGAAATAGCTGGTAAAGGTAGGCGATTCCGTTGCTACCCAAATCCTGGTGCCTGCGCTGACGCTGACATTCGGAAAAGTGAAGGTATTGCCCGGAGTGGTGCTGCCATTGAAATAGGACGAAAAGCTGAAGAGATTGAGGTTGGGGATGTCATTCAGCACATAGAATTCGATGGCCTTGGGCAAGCCGCCCGTGGCACCACCATCGATAATACCCGTGATGACCATGGACCCTGTGCCTCCGCCGCTGGTGGTGACTGAGTTAGTCACCTGATAGACACCAGGGTTGCTGGCGGCAAGGTTGATGGCGCCGGTTAGCGAATTGAGGGAAAGCGTGGGACCTCCGGAGGTTACGGTGAAGGTGTAGGTCCCGTTGATGCCGGTGGTGTGGCTGAGGACAGGATTTGTGCCGTTTTGGCAAAACGCGCTGCCGTTGTAAGAGAACTCAGCTGCAGGGTTGCAGGTGGTTTGCGCATTCATCGCCAGAGAAGAGGCGAGCAGATGCACAATAAACAGGATTGGTTTCGCGCTGCTCCGCAAAGGGAACGGCGCCGTAAGATTCGTTAACCGCATGAGATTATAATTTGTGTATAGTTTTGGCTAAGCGGGCTACTGCAAAAACCGTGCGTCTTTTATCTTTTTGAGGCACAAATGAAGAAAAACCTCATATTGCAGCAGCATTTTTTTAGAACCAAATGCAAAACTAGTGTTTTTGTGCGATAAATCCCGCAAAAGTTAGATTTATTTAGTGCCGACCTCATTGAAATTTGCCGGAGTGAAATATGATTACAGCTTTTATTACTGCCCCGCCATCTAGACAACCCCTTCCGGGTAGGGAGTTCACGGGCATTCATTAATTTTTATAAATGGTTAGCACCTCTTTTCATGTGATTTGAAAAGAATCCCCTTTCCTTTTCGGAGACTAACTTTTTTTGGAAATTATAAAAGGTGTCCTGTTGAATTACCCAGGTTTTCAAGGCGCAGGACTAAATTCAGCCAACTTGACATTTTTTTTAAAAAAAATCACTGAAATATTTTTTTTTTAAATACATATACTATATTTGCCTTGTCATTAGAGAAATCTTGTTGCTCGCAATTCATTTGTATTCAAGCCGGTCAATCCGGCGACAGAACTTACAACCACTCATCCTAAGTCAAAAAGGTCTGAAAAAAAGCTTCTGGTTACACATGCAAGATTGAAAGGAAAGAAGGAAAATTAAAGTAACCGACACCATTTCAGATTATAGTCCAAAACATTCACTCTGAACCAGGTCTGAAAAGCCGCTGCCGTTTCACTAACCTGAACCGGAATCAATTACCTGACGGCACTGTTTAATTTCACCCACCAGCGGCGCTGTGGGTCAAAGCAATCCCATAAGAGATTATGCCATAGCTATTTAATTTTTTTGAAACACTGATAAATCCATGAACATTATGTACAGTAAGTCTACTCCTCACACTGGGTTGGAATTTAGTTCTGACAATGTTACACTATCCAGGAAAAGCAAATTCTTTGAAACGCTCTTCCCTATCATCATGATTTCAGTTGGTCTATGCGGTGTACTTTTATTAATGAGTAACTAATCTGAAGTAACAGTAACTGTAACAAGAATTAAGAAAACTTACTTAAAGCCCTCCGGGAATTCTCCCGGGGGCTTTTTTTTTGATGGCCACTGCTTCAAGATTTAAGAGTGCTTTTTACATACAGCCTCAGAAAATGCTATTTTTGCATCACATTTAATATAAATTATGGTTAAGATAGGTCAGGTAGAACTCGGCGAATTTCCACTGCTGCTGGCTCCCATGGAGGATGTCAGCGACCCTCCCTTCCGGCGCTTGTGCAAGCAGTTTGGAGCAGACATGATGTATACTGAATTCATCAGCGCGGATGGACTGGTGCACGAGGCGGACAAGAGCTTTCAAAAACTTGAGATATTTAACTACGAGCGCCCCATCGGCATTCAGTATTTCGGTGGCCAGCTCGACAGCATGATTCAGGCTGCCCACATCGTGGAAAACGCCAACCCCGACGTCATCGACATCAACTACGGCTGCCCGGTGGCCAAGGTGGTCTGCAGGATGGCAGGGGCCGGATTATTGCAGGACATCGACAAGATGGTGGAACTCACCGCGGCCGTCGTGAAAAGCACCTCCAAGCCCGTCACCGTGAAAACCAGGCTGGGATGGGATGAAAAGTCAATCAACATCGTGGAGGTGGCAGAACGCCTTCAGGATATCGGCATCTCGGCACTGACGATACACGGAAGAACCAGAAAGCAAATGTACAAGGGTGAGGCAGACTGGACGCACATTGCCAGGGTCAAGGAAAATCCGCGCATGAAGATCCCCATCTTCGGCAATGGAGATATCGACGCCCCCCAAAAGGCCCTCGAGTACCGCAACCGCTTCGGCGTGGACGGCATCATGATCGGCCGGGCCAGTATCGGCTATCCCTGGATATTCAGGGAAATCAAGCACTTCTTCGAGACGGGCACCATCCTGCCGCCTCCCTCAACAGCAGAGCGCGTGGAGGCTGCCCGGCAGCACCTCGAGGACTCCATCGCCTGGAAGGGCGAAAAGCTCGGCGTCCTGGAGATGCGGCGGCACTACACCAACTATTTCAGGGGCTTCCCCAACATCAAGCATTTCAGAAGCCAATTGGTGACGGAGTACGAACCCATCGTGCTGCTGGACATTCTGGATCAAATCAAACAGGTTTACGCGGAAACGGAATTGGCGGCCTGACACTGGGCTTACCCTCATCAAATAACTATTTGCCTTGGTCTTTTTAATACAACATCAGGAAAAGGAATTACTACAGGTCATTTCAAATGCCGCCGGGCAAATGAATGCACAGGCCTTTGTGGTCGGGGGCTACGTGCGGGACAGATTGCTGGCCAGAAACTCCAAGGATATCGATATCGTTTGCGTGGGGGACGGCATTGCCCTGGCCCACAAAACAGCCTCCCTCCTGTTCCCGAGGCCCAGCGTTGCCTATTACAGCCGCTTCGGGACAGCCATGCTTCGCTACCGGGACATGGAAGTGGAGTTCGTCGGCGCCCGCAAGGAAAGCTACCGCTCCGACAGCCGCAAGCCTGAAGTGGAACCGGGAACCCTGCAGGACGACCAGCTGCGACGGGATTTCACCATCAACGCACTGGCCGTCAGCCTCAACGAGGCTGACTTCGGAACCATCATGGACCCTTTCGGAGGACTGCAACACCTGGAGGAAAAGCGGATCACGACACCCCGGGAGCCCGGGCAGACCTTTTCGGACGATCCTTTGCGCATGATGCGGGCCATCCGCTTCGCCACCCAACTGGACTTTTCCATCGACCCGGACACCCTGCAGGGAATTTCAAAATTCAGGAACCGCATCAACATCATTTCACAGGAACGCATCACTGGCGAACTGGAGAAAATCATGGCTGCCCCGGTGCCCTCTGTGGGTTTCAAGCTGCTCTTCAAAACCGGTCTGCTGGAGATCATTTTTCCCGAAATGCAGGCACTCCATGGCGTGGAAGTCCGAAACGGCATAGGTCATAAGGACAACTTCTACCACACCCTGCAAGTCCTGGACAACCTCAGTGAAAAAAGCGATGACATCTGGCTCCGCTGGGCCGCCTTGCTGCACGACATCGCCAAGCCCCCCACCAAGCGCTTCCATCCGGTGGAAGGCTGGACATTCCACGGCCATGAGAACCTCGGTGCCGCCATGGTGCCCCGCATCTTCAAGAAGCTGCGCCTGCCTTTGAATGAAAAACTGAAATTCGTTCAGAAAATGGTGCAACTGCACCTGCGGCCCATCGCTCTGACCAAGGAGGAGATCACCGACAGCGCCGTACGCAGACTGCTGTTCGAGGCCGGGGATGACATCGACGCCCTGATGCTGCTGGCAGAGGCCGACATTACTTCCAAAAACGACACCAAGGTAAAAAGGTATTTGGCCAATTATAACTACCTTCGCCAGCGGCTGGAAGAAGTGGAGGCATCCGACAAACTCAGGAACTGGCAGCCGCCCGTATCCGGCATAGACATCATGAATACATTTGGAATTCCTCCGTCCAAACCCATCGGCATTATCAAGAATGCCATCCGCGATGCCATACTGGACGGCGTCGTGGCCAACAACTTTCAGGATGCCTACCAACTGGCCCTGGAAAAAGGCAGGGAAATCGGACTGGAACCAGTCCGCCTGCTGACTGCATCCACTGTTGAAACAGAATGAATAATTTTCGATGAAAACAAAATCCATTCAACGCGATAAAATCAACGTCATCACCCTGGGTTGCTCCAAGAATCTGGTTGACAGCGAAAACCTCATCACCCAGCTTCGCGCCAACGACTATCAGGTGGTACACGACAGCCGCGACGAGGACGCCAATGTCGTCATCATCAACACCTGCGGTTTCATCGACGTTGCCAAACAGGAGAGCATAGACACCATCCTGGAATATGCCAAGATAAAGGAAGTCGGAGAGATAGACAAGTTGTATGTGACCGGATGCTTGTCCCAGCGTTACCGCAGCGATCTGGAGCGCGAAATCCCGGAGGTGGATGCGTGGTTTGGCACCCTGGAACTTCCTGGCCTGCTGGCCCGCTTGAATGCTGACTACAAGCAGGAACTCATCGGCGAAAGGGCCATCACTACCCTGCCCCACTATGCCTATCTTAAGATTTCCGAGGGCTGCAACCGAACCTGCTCCTTCTGCGCCATCCCGCTCATGCGTGGCAAACACGTGTCAAGGCCTGTGGACCAGCTCGTGGCAGAGGCCCGGAGCCTCGCGCGCAGAGGTGTAAAAGAGCTGATGCTGATAGCCCAGGAACTCACCTACTATGGCCTGGACATCTACAAGCGCAGGGCGCTGCCCGAATTGCTGGATGCACTTTGCGAGGTCGAGGGAATTGAATGGATACGGCTGCATTATGCATATCCCTCCAAATTTCCCGCAGAGGTATTCGAGGTCATCGCCCGGCAGCCCAAGGTTTGCAATTATCTGGACATCCCGCTTCAGCATGCCTCCAATCCGGTCCTGGAGCGGATGCGACGCCAGATCACCAGGGAGGAAACCGTTGAGCTCATCAAGCTGGCCCGGCAAGTAGTTCCAGACATTGCCATCCGCACTACGATGCTGGTCGGCTTTCCAGGTGAAACAGCGCATGATTTCGAGGAACTCTGCGGCTTCATCCGGGAAATGGAATTCGAGCGCCTCGGGGTGTTCCAGTATTCCCACGAGGAGAACACGGGTGCCTTCGACCTGAAGGATGACGTGCCGGAGGAGTTAAAGGCAGAAAGGGCTGCATCGCTGATGCAAATTCAGCAGGAAATCTCCTACCGTAAAAATGAAGAAAAAATCAACCATATTTACAAAGTCCTGTTCGATAGAAAGGAGGGTGGCTATTTTGTCGGCCGAACAGAATACGACTCACCAGAGGTGGATAATGAGGTATTGGTGGATGCAAAGGCAAATTTTGCCCGGATCGGAGATTTTGCCAACGTTAAAATCACCGACGCCACAGAATTCGACCTCTATGGCGACATCGTCTGATGACAAGTAGCTCAGGCCAGGCTTCCTTCGCAACAGATCGGACCTTGGCTACAGGTCATCTCAAGTCACCGAGAAATTACCTGGAAAGTCCTCCGGCAAACCAAGAATAAAAACTTCGACATGACAGCTTCCAACGAAAAACCACTGGGCAAGATCCTGGATCCGGTGTTTCAGGCCGCGGCGGTGCTCTCCGTAGTATTTGCCTTCAACATTGCCGCGGTATTTGCAAAGGCCGCCAGCATTGAAGTGGAACAGCGCTTCCCATGGACCATCGCTGCCTCCATGTTGCTTTTCTTTGCGGCAGGAAATGCCATCATGAGCCTGATGGCAGGAAACATGGACCGCTATTGGAGTCGCTCGATTTTAAGTTTCATGGGCCTGGCCCTGACAGCAGGTCTCATGGCCTATTTGTTCTCCTCACTCACCATGAGTGAAGCCGGCTCATACCGATGGATATACATAGTTTTGACGATAGGCTATCTCGTTTTTCTTTCCATGATAACGTTCATGAGAAAAATCGTGGAGTTTGCACAGCGGGAGGAATGGAACCAGCCACGCATCCGTTCGAAAAGATGATTTCTTCAATATCAATCTCCCCGCATATCATGAGAATCCATTGGTCTCTTCTCTCTTTGCTGGTCTTGTTTTTGTTGGCATCCTGCGGCACCGAGCCTGCGCCAGGGGAAAACAAGGTTGATGCCATTGGCGGCGACTCCCTGTCCCTCAGCAGCACGGCTGCGAAAAAGTGCATCCCCTCGGGAAAAATACTCGCAGGAAACCAATTCACCGACAACCAGGAAAAGGTACTCCTGGCGATATCCGCAGAAGAAGAAACCGCCGACACGGCGATGGGGGAAAGTCACCGTGTACTCACCCTCTACAGCCTCCAGGATTGCAGTGTGCTTTTCCGCCAGGCACTGCCTGTCAATCAAAGTCCCGATTTCCCTTATTACCTCTCTCAAATCACCTACAATAACATAAACCGCAAGATAGCCATCCGGGGAACCTCGGGTTTCTATCTTTTTGACCTTGGAAAGCCAAGGCTTTCAGGCCCCTACCAGCCTGAATTTCTCAACAAGCGGTATGCGGAGGACGCCTCCGCCGGCAATATCGTGCACATGGAGGTTTGGGAAGATTATCTCGTAGGCTGGGTATCGGGTTACGGAGCCTTCGCCTGCCAGGTGGGCAGCCGGGAGGAACCGCTGTCTGTGCTCCCTGCGGCTGAGTACAGGGCAGAAGAATCCAATTACCACTCCTTGTTCCTCCTGCCTTCGTTCAACGGAAACGATGGCCTGCAGGCCCTCATGCCGGTTTACGATGCTGAACAGGGCATCTTCAACATCAATTCACTTTTCGACAAGCCGCTGTACCTGCAGCAGCAATTGAAAAAGTCGTTCCGGAACAACAGATTTCTGATTCTTCGGGAAAAATCCGAGACCGGGACACTTCGTCCTTTTGCCATAGACATGGCCATGAACAACAGTGTCAGCTTGCCGCAGGACATGATGAACAAGAAGGATACAGAAATCATCAACTGGCTGCGGGCAAAGCAGAAATGACAGGCAAACGCGCCCGCTCACCGGCGGCTCCGTGTGCCTTTCTTATTGCTAGACCCAGCAAATGCAACATTCATCCAAAATCAGGCGCAATTGATAGAAATATTTATTGCCAGTGCCCTGCCAGTCTTAAACTTGCCAATCAATAAACTTTTATTATGAAATTGTTGGATTCACATTTCTCCAGGACGATTCTTTGTGCACTGGCATTTTACTTTCCCGCGCACCAAAGCTCCCAGGTACAGGCGCAGGAAATCTGGTCCCTGCGCAAATGCATAGAATACGCCCGGGAGCATAACCTGACGCTGAAGCAAGCCCAGAACAGCGTTCGCCTGGCAGAGTTATCTGAAAAACAGAACCGGCTATCCAGGCTTCCCAATGTCTCAGCCTCTGGAGCCGGTGGTTCGCAGTTCGGACGTACCATTGACCCCACGACAAACAGCTTTGACAACCAAACCATCACCTTCAACAGCTACAGGTTGGACGTGGGCATGCCGCTGTATGCAGGTGGACAAATCAACAACGGCATCAAACAGAGCAAAGTTGACCTCCTGGCCGCCCGCGAAGACGTGGCAGCCGCCTTCAACGATATCGCCCTGAACATCGCGAATGTCTATCTCCAGATCCTGATGTCGAGGGAACAATTGGAAAACGCCGTCAAGCGAAGAAATCTCTCCAGGGAACAACTGGCACAAACCGACAAGCTGATAGAAAACGGCCGGCTTCCGGCCAATGACCGTCTCGACGTATTGGCGCGAATTGCCGCTGACGAGCAATCAATCATCCAGACGCGCAACCAGATAGAGATCAGCTATCTGAACCTCAAGGAACTCCTGCAGCTGGACCCCACCGTGGAAATCAGCCTGGAGGACCCTCCTCCGGGAATCGCCCTTGATACCGATCCCGACCTGCTTTCTTTCCAGGAGGTCTATGCCGTGGCGCTTGGGCAACAACCTCAAATAAGGGCCAACGACCTCAGAATGATGAGCGCGGAAATAGGAGTGAACATTGCCAAGGGCGCCCTGCTTCCTACGTTTTCGATTTTTGGCGGCATTGACACCCGCTGGTCAAGTGCTGCGCGAAGCATCGGCGAGATCAGGAGCACGCTGATCAACCAGACCATTATCTGGAACGGCGTTCAGCAGCAGATTCAGATTCCGTCACAGGAATTCATCTTCAAGGAGGATCCCTACTTCGATCAGCTGCGCGATAACTTTGGACAAAGCATCGGCCTGAGCCTTCGGGTCCCCATCTACAACAACGGCCTGAACTCGATCAACATCGAGAGGGCAAGGGTGGGTGTGCTCAACGCCAAGGTCCGCAGTGACCTGACCCGGCAACAGCTCAAGAACGATGTCCAGCAGGCGCTTGCCAATGCGCGAGCAGGCAGGCGGAACTGGGATGCCGCATCCACCGCCTCAGAGGCTGCCCGCATTGCATTTGAGAATGCAGAGAAGCGTTTCCAGCTGGGCTCCATCAACAACCTTCAGCTGTTGACTGCCCGCAACACCTACGATGTGGCCAATACCAACCTCATCGTGGCAAAGTACGATTACATCTTCAGGTTAAAGATCGTGGATTTTTACCTCGGCAGGGAAATCAAACTGGATTGATCGGAAAGAGAAGCCACTCCACACTGACCGGAACGTTTATTTGGGCAGATAATCCGGCGCCGGTGCATTAGGTCCAGAGAATAACTTTAAAAACTTAAATAAACCGCTTAATAAAGTTTGTCCTTTAAAATTTAAACATGGCCCGCAAGGACGAGCCCTGATTTATCGGATAAACTTGACTGACACACAATAGTTCAAATTATGAAAAATAAGAAAAACCTTTGGTTGGTGCTCGGAATTGTCGTCATCATCCTGCTCGTCGTTGCCGCCGTTTTCAAATCCAAGAATCGCAATGCCGGAGAGTCAGTACAGACAGAGAAGGCGACGCTGCGCACCATCACCGAAACTGTCAATGCCAGCGGGAAGGTATTTCCCAAAACTGAAGTAAAAATCAGCTCCGACGTATCCGGCGAAATCGTGGAATTGTATGTCCGGGAAGGGGACAGCGTCGTGGCAGGACAGGTGCTGGCAAGGGTCGATCCCGAGGCTTACAACTCGCAGGTGGAAAGGGCGCAGGCTGGGGTGAACGCCTCTAAATCCTCCCTCGCAAATGCCCTCTCCCAGGTGGAGGCTGCTACCGCACAAACTGAACAGATCAAGGCGCAGCTTACCAATGCAAGGGACATTCACAAGCGGAACGAAAAACTATTCAAAGAGGGCGTCATCTCCGAACAGGAGTTCGAGTCATCCCTGACCAATGTGAGGAGCCTGGAGTCCAACCTTCGGGCCGCGGAGGCCAATGTACGGTCTGCCCAACAGAGTGCCAAGGCCTCGGAATTTCAAATCAGGAGCGCCCAAGCCACGCTCAAGGAGCTGAATACCAGCCTGAAACGGACGACCATCTACGCCACCATGAGCGGCATCATTTCCAAGCTGAACGTGGAGAAGGGAGAAAGGGTCGTCGGAACTTCGATGATGGCAGGAACGGAGGTGCTTCGCATCGCCGACCTGCGGGAAATGGAGGTGCAGGTGGAGGTCACTGAAAACGACCTGCCGAGGATTGCCCTGGGCCAAACCGTTGACATTGAAATTGACGCCTTCCTCAACAGGAAATTCAAGGGCAAGGTGGTGGAAGTCGCCCACACCGCCAACATCGCCAGCAGCAGCGCTGCCACCGGCGTGGTCAACCTGACCACCGACCAGGTCACCAACTTCGTCGTTACGATTGACATAGACCGCAATTCCTATGAGGACCTCGTTCAAAAAGGGAAGCCCTACCCTTTCCGACCTGGAATGTCCGCCTCTGTGGAAATCTACACCCAGACAGCCGAGAATGTCGTCAGCGTCCCGATCCAGTCGGTCAGCACGCGCGACCGAGAGCCGGGCAGGGAAGGCGCCTCAGCTGACACCACGGCCTCGGATGAGGTGATGGAAGTGGTTTTCATTTACATGCCAGGCGACACGGTGCTGATGAGGGAAGTAGAAACCGGCATCCAGGACAATGACTTCATCCAGATCAAGAACGGCGTGGCAGAAGGCGAGGAAATTGTGATTGGGCCTTTTTCCGCTGTTTCCAAGGTGTTGAAACAGGGGGACAAGGTCTTCCGCGGGGATAAAATGGAGAAGGAAAACGAGGAAGCAGAAAACGAGGAAGAGGAATAAAGAAAGAGCGTATCAAAGCAAAGAGAGAAGGAGTCCTGCCGACCGGCTGGGCTCCTTCTCTCTTTATTGCCCGGCACACGTCCAACGCCATTACCGGGGACCAGCAAGCTCCGATGAAGCAAATTTCGAAGGTGCACCAGGAGTCTTCCAAGGGAGATTTTCCCTCCATGAGAAAACTCAGAGATCCCAGCCCCTTGCGCTTGCATTGCGATGTCTTCGGAGCTGACTAATTCTGAACTCGCAGTTGATAAACCGGGCAGAAAGAACAAACACCAGACTGGTCCGGAAAAGATCTTAGCGCAACGCTGTCTTTGAACACCATGGCGATTCCCCCTTTTTCCAACACCAATGCACGAAGGCTTTCTCCATGTTTTTCCACGAAATCAGCGTTCTTCTCCATGCCCTTTAAATTCAATGCCCCCCCTTGCTCAAACCAGCGCTTGAGTCTTTCCGGGCTGATGACAGCACTATTGAGACCCGTCCATCCAGGCCGCTGTCCTGCATCAATTGCCAGCGTAAATGAGTAGTGAGGCTCGCTGGCGCCAAGAGCAGCGTGGAGTTTCCTGAAAACCCAGGGGTAAGGTATTGATAGAAAAACCATGACAATCAATACCTGGGCAGTGCTCACCCACCCAGGTTTAGCCTCGACTGTTTTATCATTTTCCAAAGGCATAGCAGCCGGAAGTTTCCCGTGACTCAAATTCCGCAAAGAACTGACCGCCAGGGGAAGCAAGGCGCCCAGAATTGCAAGCCCTGGATAGAGCGGTGCCGCCACACGCCAGTCCCCGTCCGTGTAGATGACCGGCGCGAAGCTGAAAAAACTCAAGAGAGAAAGAGTCAGGATCCATGCAATCTTCGACCTGAAGAGCAAAACCAGCATAAAGGCAAGCACCGTGTAAAATGCGATGAAACCAGCTGTCCAGAAATTCATGGCCAGTTTCCCAAGTCCAGCCGCCCTCATTGTCTTGTAGTACAACCCTTGCAGCGCCCCATTAAGCCCCCGCATCAATGAACCGATGAAGACCTTGGGGTTCTCTCGTATCGTTGGCCAAAGAACTTCAAGCATCTTATCATTGACTTCCCGCTTGAGGAAAAACACTCTCTGCTTATGCTCACTAGGAACCCCCTTTGTTACATCAGGGTAAGAGTCAATCGTAAACTTGATTGCCTCTGCAAAGTTGGTACCCCTCGCCAGTCCAAGCAGCGTTGCACTGAAGTTACCCTGTGATCCTGATTCAGGATGACCATACAGGCTGTAAACTGTTCTAGACAAACCAAAAAAAAGTCCCAAGCTGAAGATTGCCAACATCAAACCCGAATACAAACGGCTTTTAAAAGCTGGTATTTTTTCTGAAAACACCAGGGCGAAAAAAGCCGGCGCCAGTGGATTAAAAGTACGACAAATATTAGCTACTGTCAAACCCACGGCCCCCCAGGCCAGCCAGGTATTTCTAGCCGGTGATTTCAGACCATGGAATATCAAGGCAAAGCCGACAGCGGAAAGGGTGATGCCGTTCAATTCGGTCATCACCATGGAAGCATAGGGCCAGGACCAATACAGGAGCAGGCAGGTGGCAGCCCAGGCAGCAGCCCTCCCGACCAAGGCGCCGAGGGCTTCCGTAAAGGATGCAATTGCCGCCGCTGCCAGCATGGCGCCCATGAAGAACATACCCAGCAGGCTGGATCCTCCCAGATGAAACAGAACCATGTGTAAAACGGAGTTAAGTGGCCTGAAGGAAGCCATGAAATTGAAGGAATCCTCAGGCCAGCTGATTACCTGGCGAAAATATGGAAAAGCATCTGTGAAGGGCAAATATCCAGCTATCCGGTAATGCCAGTCATCCTCGGCGTAAATACACCCGGCCGATATGGAGCTGCCGAGCGCTATGCTGCAAACCAGCAAGGTAATCAGGTAATTGCTATTGCCACTCAGCCTGGGAAGCCTTGATTTGATGCCAAGGGCTGATAATATTGCCAAGGCAGAACAGGCAAGGAAGGCCAGGGAAATCAAGCCAGGGAAATACCTCCCCAATTCCGATTGGCCGAGCAAAAAGCCGGAGAAGGCACCGGCAAACAAAGTGCAAACCAACTTTATGAATAGCAATCCAGCCCCTAATACTTCATACTTAGATAGAAAAGACCTAACTTGTGACATTGCATTGAATTTAACTTGGAAAAAAGGGTACTCCCAGCAAGAAGCACCCTGGCAGCATCCGGGATTGCCTGAACGGTGCCTATTGCAACACCCCTGACAGTTTTTATTACTTTGTAGCAGACTCCAGCCACAACTCAAAAACAGGACATTGTGCACACACTTTTGATTGATCTGGAAATGCCCGAAATGCAGCACTGTCTTTTAAAACCAGGGCAAGGTCATTGCCCTGGAGAACAACTGCCTTCAAATCCGAACCTCGCCTGACCATGAATTCAGCGTTCTCCTTCATGCCCCTCATGTTATACTCCGTCCCTCCCCGCTCAAACCAGCGCTGCAGCTTTTCCGGCTTGATGACGGCACTGTTGAGGCCAGACCAACCAGACGGCCTGGCGGCATCCACCGTCAGTGTGAAAGCATATTGCTTTTCTCTTGATTTGTAATGGGGCTGCAGCAAGGTGACGGCTACATAGGGAATGGCCAGGAATGGCAGTAGAATCAAAACTCTTGCCGTGATCCAGCTGGCTAGTTCAGGCTCTGACTGCACTGCAATCCCGCCAGTCATACTTCCCTCCTCCTTTTTCAGCTGGCGCCTAATCAGCCCTGCTGCCAAGGGCGGCAGGCTCCCCAGTAGGGCAAGACCTGGGTAAAGCGATGCAGCTACCCTCCAGTCGCCATCTGTATAAAGTATGGGAGAAAAGGTGAAGAAGCCGAACAGCGATAATGCCAGCAGTAGGACAAGTTTGGACCTGTAAAGTAATATCATGGAAAGCATGATTCCCAGGTAAAAGGCAATCATGACCGGCGTCCAAAAACGGAATGCCACTCTTTCCAGGCCGGTCGCCCGCATTGACTTATGGAACAAGCCATCCACCGACTTCAAGAGGTTACCTTTCAAGGCCCCCAACAGTGCGCGGGGGTTCTCCCGGATCGTCGGCCACAGTATCTCGTACATTTTGTCATTGATCTGCTTTTCATTGTAAATGACCTGGTACTTCTGCCGCTCCGTAAGGCCCTCTGTCACTTCTGGGTATGTCTCCACGGTGTATTCAATTGCCTCCATCCAGTTAGTCCCCCTCGCAAGTCCCAGTAATGTAGCGCCAAAATTGCCCTGGAGCGCCGATTCCGGATGACCGTAGAGATTGAATACGAGTCTTGGCAGGCCAAAGAAGAACAGCATCGTCAGTGCTCCCAGTGCCAGGCCGCTGCCCAGCTTTCTTTTAAAGGCTTCACTTCCAAGCACAAGTATCAGGGCAAAGACAGGTGGAGCCAGCGGATTAAACGGTCTGAATATCGTTGCCAAGGTAAGACCCAGCAGGCCCCATATCAGCTGGTGCTTATTTCCTTTGCCTGCAATTGCATTCAGCATGAGGGCAAAACCAGCAGCGGACCAGGTAATTCCGTTGATTTCCGTCATAACCATGGAGGCATAGGGCCAAGCCCAATAAAGGAGAAGGCAAGCTGCCGCCCAGGCTGTCATCTTTCCAGCCACGTTGCCCAGGACTTCCGTGAAAGCTGCGATGGCCATTGCGGCCAGCATGGCCCGCACGAAAAACATACCTAACAGGCTGAAGCCACCCAGTTGGAATTCAACTATGTGGATGACCGCGTTCATCGGACGCCTGGATGTCATCAGATTAAAATGGCTGTCAGGCCAGTCCGTTATCTGCCCGAAGTAGGGGGCTGCATCTGTATATGGTATGAAGCCGGCCAGTCTGTAATGCCAGTCATCCTCGGCGTAAATACACCCGGCCGATATGGAGCTGCCAAGAGCAATGCTGCAGACCAGCACCGCAAACAGGTAATAATTAATACCCCCTGTTGCTGGAAGCCTTGTCTTTACGCCAAAGGCTGACAACAGCGCCATTACAGTGCAGGCCAGAAAGGCCACGGAAATCAAGCCAGGAAAATACTGCCCCAGCACCGATTGGCCAAGCAGGAAGCCGGCTAAGGTGCCTGCAAACGAGGTTGCAACCGCCAAAGAAATGGTCAGCAAATTTTCTTTGATGTTTTCCATACCAGGATTATTTCGTCGGAGTACTTTTCTTGTTTGAGAAGAGACGAGCAGGTTACACGGTTTTTAATTCCCAAACCATGCCATTTCCTTTACTCACACGGAGCATGCCACCTTGAGGAGACCTTGTTTGAGCAAAAGCACAACTATCTCACCGAGCTTTCCGGACTCACAATATCCATGGCCACATTCCTGCCTCGCTATTTTGGAGCTTCCTGTACCCTCAACTTTAAAGGAGGACACCAGGGGCAGGGTCTTGTAAATGCTGGAAAAGCCTTGAATGCAACACTGTCCTTCAGCACCAAGACAAACTCATCTGGATCAAGCACCACAGCGTGCAGGCTTTGTCTGTAATTTTGGATGAAGTCAGCGGTTTCCTTCATGCCGACATAATTGCCTATGGCCCCCATCTCAAACCATTGTCGCATGTAATCGGGACTGATGACAGCGCTGTTGGGTCCCGTCCAGCCGGGCGGCTTTTCTGCATCAATTGCCAGCGTGAAAGTATATGAATTCCCACTTGCCTTGTCTTTAGAAGTCAGCAAGCCATGGACGAGCACATAAGGAATGGATAGCAATGCGAATAAAATCAAAAGCTGAATAGGTCTGACCACTTCCGCGGCATCAAGTCCGGGAGGCTCTGCATCCGTAGCACCCGTATTTACAGCTTCCTTTGCCAACCAGCTTTTGCACTTCCCTGCTACCATGGGGATTAAAGCCCCCATCAAAGCAAGCCCCGGGTACAGAGTGGCTGCCATTCTCCAGTCGCCGTCGGCATATATCACTGGCGCAATTGAAAACAAGCTAAAAAGCGACAAGGCAAGGATCCAGACGACCCTGGACCTGTAGAGCAATGCCATAGAAGTTAACAGTCCAAGATAAAACAAGTACCAAGCAGGCCGACTGAAGCGATCAGGCAAGTTGTCCAGACCGGCAGCATTCAATGAGTGAAGGAATAAGCCGTCCACTGACTTCAAAAAGCTGCTCTTCAGACTTTGCAACAGCACCTGAGGATTCTCCCTGACAGTGGGCCACAGGATTTCTAACATCTTATCGTTAATCTCCTTTTCATGGTATCTCAATTCAATTCCGGATTCAGCACCGGGCTCATGTACCAGTTCCGGATATAAGTGTTGTATATAGTCTATTGCCTCCGACCAGTTAGTACCCCTTGCAAGCCCCAGCAGGACTTGTCCAATATTGCCCTGCAGGCTGGTCTGCGGATTGCCATACTGGCTGAAAATCAACCTTTCCGCAACGGCGGGCACCAGGAGTGTGAGCGCTGCCAGGATCAGGCCGCTTGCTATCTTCTTTTTGAAAACAGGAGTCAGCAGGACAAGTGCCAATGCAAAAACAGGAGCGTTAAATGGGTTGGCTGGCCTGAAAGCCGTCGCGATCGTAATGCCCAGCAAGCCCCATAGCAGCAGGTTCTTTTTCTCTTTTTCTGCAAATGCATGGAATATCAGGGCAAATCCGGCTGTGGCCCAGGTGATTCCGTTGGTTTCTGTCATGATCAAGGAGACAAAAGGCCAAGTCCAGAACATGAGCAAGCAGGCAGCGGCCCAGGCAGCCCAATTCCCGATGAGACGGGCAAGGGATACCGTGAATGCCGCAATTGCAATCGCTGCCAGTACCGCCCGTACCACATACATCCCCAGCAGGCTGAATCCGCCAAGGTGAAATTCAGCTATTTGGACCACTGGATTCAGCGGACGCCTGGAAGACATCAAATTGAAGTACTCAGACGGCCAGTCAATCACCGCACCGAAATAATCAAATGCATCTGAGACGGGTATGAAACCTAACATCCTGTTGTTCCAGTCATCCTGAAGATAGACGCAGGCTGCAGACAAGGATGTGCCAAGCACCAAGCTGCAGACCAAAAGGGCGAGCCGGTAGTGGTTAATCCAAACTAACTCAGGGAGTCGTGTTTTAATGCCGAGAGCCGACATTACTGCCAGTGTCGTGCAAAGCAGAAAGGCCATGGAAATCAAGCCTGGAAAATACGACCCCAATGCCGATTGTCCGAGCAGCAAACCAGCGAAGACGCCTGCAAACGCAAGGGAAACGACCCATAGCAATTTAACCCACTCTTTTTTTATATTATTCTTGGTGAGAATATTACGCATGAGTAAAATAAATTAAGACCACTGCAATCTTGTGAACGCGCCCAATCATTTCAATTCCAGGTGCTTATGCAGAAAACCGAGCATGGCCTTGTAAAATTCAAACTTGTTTTCCTCATTGTGAAATCCATGCCCTTCGTCGTATTTCACCATGTACAGCACCTCCACTCCCCTTCTGCGCAGGGCTGTGACAATCTGGTCGCTCTCCGCGATATTGACCCTGGGGTCATTGGCCCCCTGCACCACGAAAAGCGGGGTACGGATTTTCTCGGTGTGAAAAATAGGCGAGGCTGCGTACATCTCATCCTTGTGCTTTTCAGGATTGCCAACCATTTCATACATCATCTCCAGGTAGGGCTTCCAATAAGGCGGAATGGTGTTCATGAAGGTGAAAAGATTGGAAACTCCCACATAATCTATGGCACAAGCGTAAAGCTGGGGCGTGAAGGCAACACCAGCCAGCGTGGCATAGCCGCCGTAACTG
>JBEAYO010000005.1:0-21616 GCA_041159285.1 Bacteroidota bacterium
GAAGGGAGACTTTAAGGCATTCGGCGGGCCTCAGGCCCGCCGAATGCCTTTTCAAGGAGTCAGGCAGCACCGGTGGAACGGATTGCCGGGCCATTTGACACAGGCTTCCGTCCACAAGGAGGCCAACTCCCTAAGTCACAGTCATCCGCTCAATCATCGCTGCCCTTCACCTGGCTCCAGGATTTGTACAAAATCAAACCGGAAACTATCGTGATGCCGAGTCCTGCCAAGGCCTTGGTAGTCTCCCCATACACCCAGAAACCGATGCCGAACAGTGCGCCGTATACCAGGAAGCAGCCCGCAATCATGCAGGCCAGTTCCAACGGCAGCTTGCCGGCCGCCACTTCCGAGGGCTTCAAGTCACCGCTCTTCAATGCCGGCTGAATGACTGCCTGCCATCCGGCCGGGTGAGGCTTGATGAGTTTGTAAAAATTCAACAACACTTCCTGGGAACTCGGCCGGGTGAAAAACGTCACCAGGATCCAGCCCACTGTGGTGATGGCCACCCCGTAAATCAGTTTCTCGTGCGAAGGCAGCACCTTGGCCGTTTCACTAAACTCAAAGTAACAGGCCACGACAAAAGAAATCACCATCGCTGAAATCTCGCTCCAGGCGCTGATGCGCCACCAAAACCAGCGGAGGATAAATATCAGCCCCGTGCCGGCGCCAATCTGGAGCAAGATGTTGAAACCCTGCAGGGCATTGGACAAAGCCAGCGCAACCAGGGCGGAAAACACCATCAGGAATACCGTCGAGACACGGCCGATATTAACCAGCTCCTTGTCTCCGGCCTCGGGCCTCACAAAGCGCTTGTAAAAATCATTCACCACATAGCTGGCACCCCAGTTCAGGTGGGTGGCAATGGTGGACATGTATGCGGCAATTAGTGCGGCAACTACCAGACCCAAAAGGCCGGAAGGCAAAAACGTCATCATCGCCGGGTAGGCCAGGTCGTCATTGATCACATTGTCCGGCAGATTCGGAAAAGCCGTTTTCAGCGAGGCCAGGTCCGGGAAGACAATCAGGGAAGCAAGGGCTACAATAATCCAGGGCCAGGGGCGCAGGGCATAGTGTACAAAGTTGAAGAACAGCGTGGCCGTGATGGCATGCGTTTCATTTTTGGCAGACAACATGCGCTGGGCTATGTAGCCTCCGCCACCGGGTTCAGCACCCGGATACCAGACGCTCCACCACTGGATGGCCAGCGGAAGGATCAGAAACGGGAGCAGGGCGTTCATGTCGTTGAAATCCGGCAGCACGCTCAGCTTCGGGACGACGTTCGGATGGCTCAGCAGGTTGGTCAGGCCACCCACCTGGGGAAGATCCACTACGACGATTGCCGCTCCTACTACTCCTATCATAGCCACGATGAACTGAAAGAAATCCGTCCAGATCACACCTGTCAACCCACCGAGGGAGGTATAAATCACAGTGACGACAGAGGCGATCAGAATCGTCTGCACCGGGGTCAGCCCCAGCAGCACACCACCTATCTTGATGGCTGCCAGAGACACGGTGGCCATGATCATCACATTGAAGAAAACACCCAGGTACAAGGCCCGGAAACCTCTCAGGAAGGCGGCAGGTTTTCCGGAATAGCGCAATTCATAGAACTCGAGGTCCGTCAAGACCCCCGAGCGTCGCCACAGCTTGGCATACACGAAAACCGTCAGCATGCCGGTGAGCAGAAAGGCCCACCAGGTCCAGTTGCCGCTCACCCCGTTTTTCCTGACGATATCGGTGACGAGGTTGGGCGTATCGGCGCTGAAGGTCGTTGCCACCATGGAAAACCCGAGCAGCCACCAGGGCATGGTGCGACCGGAAAGGAAGTATTCGGAGGCGCTCTCGCCGGAGCGCTTGCTCACCACCAGCCCGATGACGAGGGATAGCACGAAGAAGGCGGCAATGAAAGACCAGTCTAGCGTGGTTAGTTGCATGTTTCGTTTGTTTTAATGAACTGATTTTCAGATTTATAAAAAAAGGAAAGGCTGTGAAGCCTTCCCTTAAACTAAACCTGTTAGTTGGTGAAAATATTGACTATCCTATCCAAAAAAAACTTGCGATTTGCTTTTACTGCCAAATGTACAAAAAAGAATCACACTTGTTGCCGCGGATTGACCTGGCGGGCAAAATGTGTCATTGCCAATCGAATTTCCAGCGTGCAAAGGCCTCCATGGCCTCGTACTCTGCCAGGCCGAGTTGGCGGTATAGCTCTGCCGTCGCCTTGTTGCGGTCTTTCGCACGCTGGTAGAACTCCCTGCGGTCCTCGCCGGGGAAGGGAGCGCTGTCTTTTTGCGACTGGTGCATGAAGATGGCCTTTTGTTTGCGCATCACCTGATCCGGCGACATGGGGATGGCCATGTCAATTTCATGGATCATGAATTCGTGCCAGGCGCCGCGGTACAGCCAGAGCCAGCAGTCCTTCATCCAGGGCTGGTTCTTGAGTTTGTGGAAGGCGGCGAAAATGGCATCGAGGCAAACGCGGTGAGTGCCGTGCGGGTCTGCCAGGTCGCCGGCGGCATACACCTGGTGAGGCTTGACCTTGTCGAGCAGCTCGGCGACGATGTCTATGTCCGCCTGGCTGATGTCGCCCTTGCGGGCTTTACCCGTCTCATAAAACGGCATGTCCAGGAAGTGGATGTTGCTGTCCTGCAGCCCTGAGTATCGGGCGCCTGCCCGGGCTTCGCCGCGGCGGATCAGCCCCTTGATGGACCGGACCTCCGGGATGTCTGCTTCCCCTTGTTTTTTAGAGCTCAGGAACTTGATGACTTTCTTGTACTTTTTTTCAATTTCCTCATTGAAAAAACCTTGTGCAGAACTGTAATCCACCATGAATTCCGCAAACCGGCGGGCATCGTGGTCGTGCACGGCTATATTCCCGCTGGTTTGGTAGGCGACGTGCACGTCATGCCCTTGGTCGTTGAGGCGCATGAAAGTGCCGCCCATGGATATCACGTCGTCATCGGGGTGTGGGGAAAAGATGATACAGCGTTTCCTGGCGGGCACGGCGCGCTCGGGGCGCGTCCGGTCGTCGGCATTGGGCTTGCCGCCAGGCCAGCCGGTGATGGTCTGCTGAAGGCGGTTGAAAATCTTGATGTTGAGGTCGTAGGCTCCATTCTCCATGAGCATCAGTTCGCTCAGGCCGTGTTCATTGTAATCCTCGTTGGTGAGTTTCAGGATGGGTTTTCCGGTTTTTTGAGAAACCCAGACCACGGCCTGGCAGGCCAGATCCTCCGTCCAGTTCACCATGCCGCAAAGCCAGGGGGCTGTGATGCGGGTGAGCCTTTCCGAGGCGGCTTTGTCCAGCAGCACGCGCACGTTCTTGTGTTTCTGGAGGAAGGAGGCCGGCACGGCCGGGGTGATGTCGCCTTCCACTGCCTGGGCCAGGATGGGTGCTTTGTGCTGTCCCCAGACCAGCAGGAAGATGGTCCGGGCTTTCATGATGCTGGCAATGCCCATGGTGATGGCCCTGGTGGGAACGTTTTCCTCGAAGGCGAAATCCTTGATGGCATCCTGGCGGGTGAGGCTGTCTAGCCGGACCATACGGGTGGTGGAGCTTTCCCAGGCGCCCGGTTCGTTGAAGCCGATGTGTCCTGTGCGGCCGATGCCTAGCACCTGGATGTCGATGCCGCCATGCATGTCAATCTGTTTTTCATACCATTCGCAATAGGAATGGACTTTCTCCATGGGGACATTGCCGTCGGGGATATGGATATTTTCCTTTGGGACGTCCACGTGGTCGAACAGATGCTCGTGCATGAAGCGCCAGTAGCTCTGTGGGGCCTCTTTCGACATGGGGTAGTATTCGTCGAGGTTGAAAGTGATTACATTGTAGAAGCTCAGTCCCTCCTCGCGGTGGAGGCGCACCAGTTCGCGATAAACCTGGATGGGAGAGGAGCCGGTGGCCAGGCCGAGGATGAATTTTTCGCCATCTTGTTGCTTTTGGCGGATGGCCAGGGCTATGCTTCTTGCCACATGGATGGAGGCATCTTTGGAGTCATCATAAATCTTTACCGGCAGTTTCTCAAAGGTTTTGAACTGAAACTTGAGCACGTTTTCCTGCGCGTCAGCTGAGATGGAGTCATTGTTTAGCATAACAAATGGCAGTTTGAAAGATAAATTAGTCAGTGGTGGCCTTTGCTGGCGATTGTTCCCAAACCAGGGAGGCGGCACCTAAGAGAGCAGCGTCGTTTTCGCCGAGCGCTGATGGCAGCAATTTTATTTTTCCTTTTTGGAACGACAAGGAGTGGCGCTCCAGGCTTTCCAAAGTTGGTTTAAAGAGCAAGTCGCCAGCGGTGGCCAGGCCGCCGGAGAGGATGAAGGCCTCGGGTTCAAACCAGGCAGCCATGTCTGCGAGCGCCTGGCCCAGCACTTCCCCGGTGTGTTCGAATGCTTTGAGTGCGATTGAATCGCCGTTGTGGGCGGCTTCGAAAATCGCTTTGGAGGTCATTGCATCAAAGCTCAGGGAACGCAGGCTGCTGGGTGTCATGGTGTGGCTCAGGAGTTCGAAGACTGTTCGCTTCAGCCCGGTGGCTGAGGCGTGGGTTTCCAGGCATCCGCGACGGCCGCAGCCGCACTCGCGGCCATTTTTGTCAACGCAGATATGGCCTGCCTCGCCGGCATGTCCCATGCTGCCGCAGAGCAGGCGCCCATTGGTCACCACTCCGCATCCCAGGCCGGTGCCGAGCGTCAGCAGTATGAGGTCTTGCATGCCTTTGGCAGTGCCGTGGCGCATTTCGCCCAGGGTGGAGGCATTGCTGTCCTTGACCAGGAAGACGGGTAGTTCGAAATGTTTCCGGAGGATGTCTGTGAAGGGGACTTTGCCGCGAAACGGGAGGTTGGCCGGGTTTTCTATGCTTCCTTCGTGTTCGTTCACGCTGGGGGCTCCCGCGCCGATGCCTGCAAGCCGGCCGTAGGCGCCTGTGGCGAGCAACAATCCGTCGATGGCTTCGAACAGGGCTTTGAAGAAATGGTGCTCGTCCCTCTGCTCCAGGGTGGAGAAGGAAGACCGGCCCAGGATGGCTCCTTGCCTGTCAGCCAGCGCCAGTTTTGTAGAGGTCCCTCCGATGTCTATTCCCAGCCCGAGTTCCATGTATTCCGGAAGTTTAGAAATTCAATTGTGGTCAAAGATATAAATAATTTTCGTTTGACCGTGTGCGCACACAGTTATTTTTTTGCTGACCGTGTGCGGGCACGGTGGAACTTTTGAGCTATTTCCGACTATGCGGATATTTTCAGGACCCGGTTCAAAAGTTTTCCGGTAACCGACTTGCCGGGCCCTTCGGAGCCATTGGCAGCGGCGCGATTTGAATACCCTGAAAACAAGCGGGCAAAATTAAGAGATGCATGCCTTTTTACATTCGCGGGCAATGCGCTGCCTCTCCCTTTTCAAAGCGGGGCAATGCACCCCGGCAGATTTTTACACAACGCCGTTAACTAACGAATGCATTGATTATTTAATTTCGCCTCCGGAGACGTCAAAAGTTTTATGAGACAGCCTCGGCAAGCATCCTGCTCAGGCGCGACCAGGTAAAAGCTATCCATCCAGATGAAGGGAAAAATAAAATATGCGTTTACGGCAGCTGTGTGGCTGCACCCATCGCCGGGAGGTTGGCACTTTGTCTCCGTTCCAAAAATAATCGCAGACGAAATAAGGACAAACTTAAGCGGGCTGGAGACAGGATGGGGCCGGTTGAAAGCAACGGCGGCAGTCGGCAACAGCATCTGGGAAACAGCCATTTGGTTCGATACAAAAATGAACACCTACTTGCTGCCACTGAAAGCCGGCATCAGGAAAAGCGAAAACCTTGCAGCCGGAGAAAATGTTGCAGTCACCATTTGGATATAATGTGGAATCATGAAAGAAAAGAGGGACGCATTGCAGGCCGTCATAGACAAGCTGGTGGATGGGAAAAAGATTTTCGGGGCATCCATCGCTTCAAGCTGCCCTGGTACTTTGCCCCGTTTGGTGCTGTTCCTGAGTTCATCGGGCATTCCGGATTGTCGGGGGCCCTTGCATTATACTGCCCGGAAAGGAGGCTGTTCATCGGGGGCACAGTAAACCAGGTGGCACATCCCGACCTGTCATTCAGGGTGATGATCAAGCTTGCGCAAGCAGCCGCCTGATGAATTCCTTTTGACATCGGGGCACAATTCTTCAAAAAGATTGTTATTTTCGGATTTATTTTTGGAAATCGGAGGAGTTGGCAGTGCCCGAACAAACTTGTTGCGGCGGAGCAGCACGCCAATGGAGTGTGTTTTTTTATCCAGACGGGGCCTTAGTGAATAAAGCCCGGCATGACGGCCGTAAAATGCCTTTTTATTCATTCGGCAATCCCCTTGCAACAAGTTCAAATCAACCATCAGATGAGCAAGCGAATCCGGATCAAGGACATTGCCGCCAAGGCGGGCGTTTCCGCCGGCACGGTGGACCGGGTGCTGCACAACCGCGGCAGCGTTTCTCCGGAAGTGAAACAACGGATACTGGAAGTGATGTCAAAGCTGGGTTATGAACCCAACATCATTGCCAGCACCCTCGCATACAACCGGAGCTGGCGAATAGCCACCCTGATGCCGGAGTTTCATAACGACCCCTACTGGGCCCAGCCCAACGCCGGTGTCGAACGCGCCATGAACGCCCTGCGGCACTACGGCGTCGTGCTCGAACCTCATTTTTACGGCTTATTCGACCCGGAGCGCTTCGTTCAAAAATCACTGGAAATACTGGATAACCCGCCGGACGGAATCCTCTTTGCCCCGGTATTTTTAAAGGAAAGCAAGAAGCTGCTGGAAGCCTGCGAGGAAATGGGAATCCCCAACGCCATGATCAACACCAATATCGAAAACGCCAATTCGCTTTGCTACATCGGGCAGGACAGCTATCAGAGCGGCGTGCTGGCGGGCCGGCTCTTGCATTTCGGCTTGAATGAGGGGGAAACGGTGTTGCTCATCAACCTGGAGGTGAGCAGTTACAATGCCCAGCACCTGATAGACAAGGAGCAGGGTTTCCGCGACTACTTTGCGCGCTTCCCGGAGCAGCGCATTGAAATTGTAAAGCGGGATTTTGAGCACTTTGATGACGTCCCCAGAATGAGCGCTTTCATCAACGGATTGCTGCAGGAACACCCCTTGCTGAGCGGCATTTTCTTCACCAATTCCAGGGCCTACAAGGCCGTCCGCTGCATGCCCCGATCCGTGCTTCGCGAAATAAACGTCGTTGGTTTTGACCTGGTGGAGCCCAACCTTTATCACCTGCGGAACAATGACATTGATTTTCTGATTAACCAAAATCCCGTACAGCAGGGGTTTCTGGGTATGATGAACTTGTTCAACCACCTGGTCAAAAAACAAGCGGTGGAGAAGACCCAATACCTCCCCCTGGACATTGTGGTGACGGAAAATGTGGATTACTATCTCAGGCGGCAGGACGAGCTCCAACTCGTCATCTGATGGCAGGGCCTAGCCGTTTATTTCACTGGTAAAATGAAATTGCACCTCCGGGTGGTTCTCCTGCGCCATCTTCAGCATCCAGGCGCTTTCCGCCAGGAAGACCAGGTTGCCGTCCTTGTCGATGGCCAGGTCTTTGCTGCGCCGCGATTTGAATTCGCGGAACGCCTTGTCATCCTTGCAGGTCACCCAGCAGGCTTTGTAGAGGCTCACCGGCTCATAGGCACAGGAGGCCCCGTACTCGTGCTGCAGGCGATACTGGATGACATCGAACTGCAGGGCGCCAACCGTGCCGATGATCTTGCGGCCAGAGGCCTCTTTGGTGAACAGCTGTGCTACCCCCTCGTCCATTAGTTGGTCCAGCCCCTTGGCCAGCTGCTTGGACTTCATCGGGTCTGCGTTTTCCACGTAGCGGAACTGTTCCGGGGAGAAGCTCGGGATGCCCTTGAAATGGAGTGCTTCCCCCTCTGTGAGGGTGTCGCCTATCTTGAAGTTGCCGGTGTCGTGCAAGCCTATGACATCGCCGGGGAAGGCCTCGTCAATGACTTCTTTCTTGTCGGCCATGAAGCTGGTTGGATTGGCGAAGCGCATTTGCTGCCCCAGCCGCACGTGGAGGTAGTTCTTGTTCCGCTCGAAAATGCCGGAGCAAATACGCACGAAGGCGATTCTGGCGCGGTGCCGTGGGTCGATGTTCGCATGTATCTTGAAGACAAATCCCGTGAATTTCTCTTCTTCCGGGCCCACCTTCCGTTCTTCTGTTTCCCTTGGCAGGGGGGTGGGGGCGATGTCCACGAAGCAGTCCAGTAGCTCGCGCACGCCAAAGTTGTTGACAGCACTGCCGAAGAAGACGGGAGAGAGTTCGCCGCGGCGGTAGGCTTCCACCTCGAAGGGAGGGTAGATGCTTTCCACCATTTCCACCTCCTCCCGGAGCGTGGCTGCCGCGCGTTGTCCGACTTGGTTTTCCAGTTCCTGGCTGTTCAGGTCCTTTATTTCAATGATATCTTCCTCCTCCTGTTTACCATGGGGTCTGAATAGCACCAGCTTTTGCTCGTACAGGCTGTAAACGCCCTGGAAGGTTTGGCCCATGCCGACTGGCCAGCTGAGAGGGCGCACTTTCAGCGCCAGTTTTTGTTCCACCTCGTCGAGCAGGTCTATGGCGTCTTTTCCCTCCCTATCCAGCTTGTTGATGAACACAATGATGGGGGTAGCGCGCATGCGGCAGACACTGACCAGTTTTTCCGTTTGTGTTTCCACGCCTTTGGCGACGTCGATGACCACGATGGCGCTGTCAACGGCGGTGAGGGTCCGGTAGGTGTCTTCTGCGAAATCCTGGTGGCCGGGGGTGTCCAGGATGTTGATTTTGAGTTCTTTGTAGTCAAAGGCCATGACGGAGGTAGCGACTGAAATTCCGCGCTGTTTCTCGATTTCCATGAAATCCGACACGGTGGTTTTCTTGATTTTATTGGACTTCACGGCCCCTGCAGTTTGGATGGCGCCGCCAAAGAGCAGCAATTTTTCCGTCAGGGTTGTCTTACCTGCATCGGGGTGGGAGATGATGCCGAAGGTCCGGCGGCGTGCTGTTTCTTGTTTCAGGCTCATGCTTTGCAATTTCGGGTGGCAAAGGTAAATATAATCGCACTGGAAAGTAAGGCTGTTTCAAAAGACTCAGCACTCTTTTAAAATTCATCCCAGGATGCCGATTGGCCCCGGTAAAGGTCGTTCGGCCGGCCGAACGACCTAAAATCCCCCTTCCTCCGCGGTTTGGCGAAGCCACACCGCGGAGGAAGGGGGATTTTAGGAGCGCGGGGCTAAGCCCCGCGCTCCTTTTGCGAGAAGGCGTCTCTATAATGGGACTTTTGAGACAGCCAACTTTTTAGAGGTGGCGCCTTGCAGGAGTGTCTTTTAATGCTTTTATTTTTAGCAGCTTGCCCCCTTTATCCATTGTGATTCAGGGAATTTTGTACTTTCGTTAAAATTTTGCACTATTGATGAGAAGACTCGCCAACAGCCTTTTTAAGCAGTATCTGCAATTCCGCATGCGCCGCATCAGACATTTTATGCAACATCCGCATGAAGTGCAGAAGAAGTGGCTGGATGAGTTGTTGATTAGCGCCAGGGATACCGAGTGGGGAAGAAAGTACGACTTCAGGAGTATCAAATCCTGGCGCCAGTTTTCGCGGCGCGTGCCGGTTCAGGACTACGAGTCGCTCAGCCCCTTCATTGCCCGCATGATGAAAGGGGAAAAGGACGTCCTTTGGAACGGGCGGACGAGGTACTTTGCCAAGTCTTCAGGTACTACTGCCGACAAGAGCAAGTTCATTCCCGTCAGCACCCAGAACCTGCGGTACTGCCACCGCGGAGGATCCTGGGATACCACCGCCATGTTTTACGACCAGCGCTCCGATGCCGAGCTCTTCCGCAGGAGAAGCCTGCTGATGGGCGGCAGCCTGAAGCGGACCGACGATTTCTTGCCAACCTATGTCGGCGATGTGTCGGCTGTGATGATCAGCCAAATGCCCCTTGTGGCCCGGCCTTTTTTTACACCGGACATCGACACGGCGCTGATGCCTGACTTTGAGCGGAAGATTGCCAGGATGGCAGCGGTTTGCAGCCGGGAGGATGTCGTGATGCTCGGCGGGGTTCCTACCTGGACCGTCGTCTTATTCCGCCGCATACTGGAATTGACCGGAAAGGCGAACATGCTGGAGGTCTGGCCCCATCTGCAGGCCTATATCCATGGAGGTGTTAGCTTTACGCCCTACCGGGAGCAGTTCCAGGCATTTTTGCCGGGCAGCCAGGTCAGCTACCAGGAGGTTTACAACGCCAGTGAAGGGTATTTCGCCGTGCAGAACGATTTCTCAGAAAAGAACATGCTGTTGTTACTCGACAACGGCGTGTATTTTGAATTCTTGCCGATGGAGGAATGGGACAAGGAACAACCCCGGGCAATACCGCTGGAAGCAGTAGAGCCTGGAAAGAACTACGCCGTTGTGATTACCACGAATGCCGGACTTTGGCGCTACAAGATCGGTGACACCGTCACTTTTACCTCGGTGTCGCCTTACAAGATAAAGATAACTGGCCGTACGCGGCAGTTCGTCAATGCCTTCGGGGAGGAAGTCATGGTGCACAACACGGACAAGGCGTTGGCTGACACCTGCCATGCCACCGGTGCTGTCGTGTTGGAATACACGGTCGCGCCTGTGTACTTCAGGGGCGCCGGAAAGGGCGGGCACGAGTGGCTGGTAGAGTTTGAGAAGCAGCCGTTGGATTTGCAGCAATTCAGCAGGCTGCTGGACGAGAATTTGCAGCACAACAATTCAGATTACGAGGCCAAGCGCCACAGGAACCTGGCCCTGGAGCCCCTGTGCCTCAGGCCGGTCCCTCCGGGTACTTTCCACAACTGGATGAAGACCAAAGGCAAATACGGAGGACAGCACAAGGTGCCGCGCCTTTCGAACGAGCGGAATTATGTGGAAGACATTCTGGCTTTTCTGGCAGCGGCCGCACCAGGCTGAGCGGGGAGCCGCACCAACTTAAGTCAGAGCAATCAGTAGCGATGGGAATAGATATCATTAGCAAGTATTTCCCCGACCTTGACGAGCTGCAATTTGAGCGGTTCAGCAAACTGGAGGAATTATACAGGTCCTGGAACGACAAGATCAACCTGATCTCCCGCAAAGACATTGACCACCTTTACGAGCACCACGTGTTGCATTCCCTGGCAATTGCCAGGTTCATGCGGTTCAAACCGGGGGCCGAGATATTGGACATCGGCACGGGGGGCGGTTTTCCTGGCATCCCCTTGGCCATCCTCATGCCGGATGTGAAGTTCCACCTGGTAGATGGCACCCTGAAGAAAATCCGGGTGGTGCAGGATGTCGTGCAGCAATTGCAGCTTTCAAATGCCAATGCGCAGCAGTTGCGGGTGGAGGAAATCAAGGGCAGGAATTACGATTTTGTTGTTTCGCGGGCGGTTGCGGAACTGGAGCAACTCCGGGTTTGGGGGCAGCGGCTGTTGAAGGCCAGGCATTCCCACGTGCTTCCGAATGGCATCATTGCGCTGAAGGGAGGCAAGATTGAAAAGGAGCTCAAGGCTTTGCCGCGGGGAGAGTACGTCGAGGTGTGTCCTGTTTCCGATTGGTTTGAGGAGGAGTACTTCCAGGAGAAATTTGTGGTTTACCTGCAGGGCTGAGTTATGCGGATATTAGAAGGGGTTTTGGGCGCGCGGCAGGCCAAAGGCTTGTCGCGCGCCCTTCCCGGAAGGCGAGTATCGCCGGCGTTGAGTTGTCAAAGGCGATTTGAGCATTCAGTGCCGAAGCAATCGCTGCCGGAGTGGTCTCGTTTAATCACTCTGCCTCATCGTAGGCAGTGTCCAGGCCGTCGTCTTCTGCCGCAGCGACCTTGACTTTTGCAGTGGCGAGCTTCGCCTTGATTTTTTGTTCTATTTCGGAGGCCACCTCCGGATTGTCCAGCAGGAATTGCTTGGCGGCATCGCGGCCCTGGGCAATCTTGGCACCGTCATAGCTGTACCAGGCGCCGCTTTTTGCGATGATATCGAAGTCCACTCCCATGTCCACGATTTCACCTGCCTTGGAGATGCCCTCGCCGTACATGATGTCGAACTCAGCGACGCGGAAGGGGGGCGCCACTTTGTTTTTGACGATTTTCACTTTGACGTGGTTGCCGATGACATTGCCCTCTTTGTCCTTGATGGCCTGCCCCGAGCGGCGGATATCCACGCGGATGGAAGCGTAGAATTTCAGGGCGTTGCCACCGGTGGTGGTTTCAGGATTTCCGAACATCACGCCGATTTTTTCCCGCAGCTGGTTGATGAAGACGCAGGTGCAGTGGGTTCGTCCGATGGCTGCCGTCAGTTTTCTCATGGCCTGGGACATGAGGCGGGCCTGGAGGCCCACTTTGGCGTCGCCCATTTCGCCTTCGATTTCGCTGCGGGGCACCAGGGCGGCGACAGAGTCTATCACGATGATGTCAATAGCGCCGGAGCGGATGAGGTTTTCGGCGATTTCCAGGGCTTGCTCGCCGTTGTCGGGCTGGGAAATCAGCAGGTTTTCAGTTTCAACGCCGAGGGCTTCGGCATAGCTGCGGTCGAAGGCGTGCTCTGCGTCTATGAAGGCGGCGATTCCGCCGGTTTTTTGACATTCAGCGATGGCATGGATGGCCAGGGTAGTCTTACCGGAAGATTCCGGGCCGTAGATTTCGATGATTCTTCCGCGGGGGAATCCGCCCACGCCCAGGGCGAGGTCCAATCCCAGCGAGCCGGAGGAGATGGATTCAACATCGAGGACCTGTTTATCGCCAAGCCGCATAACGGTGCCTTTTCCAAAGCTCTTGTCGATCCGGTCTATGGCCATGTTGAGGGCCTTTAGCTTTGATTCTCTGTCTTGAAACATATATCCTGGTGTTTGATTAGTAAATGTTTTAAATGATGTTGCAAATATAAAATAAAATGTTTTAAAAATAAAAGTTTTTTTAAAAAAAATTATTAATTCTTGTGAGTGGCTTCCTCAAAAGGCTTGGTGCAGTTTTGGAATCTGTTTTACCAGCAATGCCTGGCCTCCGGAAAGGGCGTTTGGCGGGCTGCGGGCCTGCAGAATGCCCTGAAATCGAGGCTGTCTCAAAAGACCCTTGGCAGCTGGCGCCGCCAAAAAATATTTTGAATGGATGCCCATTTTTTTTGATTTTGCAAAGCAAAATCAAAAAAAATGGGCATCCATTCATTATTTTCTTTCGCCGCCGAAGGCGGCGAAAGACTTTTGAGACAGCCTCGGAAGACGCACTGAGCTTCGCCCAGCGTGTCCTTTACAGAGAAGCCGCCTCGCAAATGGTCATTCTGGGCCAGTCTCCATTCCGGTGCCAATCGGCACCGGTGAAAAAAAATTCAACAGCCCGGCGGGGCAGCCTCCTTTCCGGCGGTCTGGCAGCGCTGATTTCATAGTTGTTGATGATCTTCAGGATGGGTTTTCGGAAGAATTGCTGGTTGGCGCTGGGCCAAATTGATTGCCAGGGTTCCTATGCTGAGTTTCTGTTGAAGTTAGACGGATGGTTGGGTTGTAAGATCAATGTCTCGGCATTGCTGCTTTCTTCTCAGGCATATTGCAGCCTTGAAAAATGGCGGCAAGTCACAGCACTGCTTTGAAATACCGCGAGTGCAGGAATGCACATCGCAAATGTGCAATAAAATTACCCTGTTTTTCTTTTAAAAGCAAGTCGCTGATGACCCCGGCCGGGAAAATTTATTGCCGTCAGACACCTGCCTGGGTTAGTAGCCTTGCCAAAGCTGGCTTGATCGGGTCACCTTCTCTCAAGCCGACCGCTTGCCTTGCTGAGCCGCTTCTTTGGCTGCCCTGCCTTGTGCCGCAGGGCTTGTTGGACGTCAATGTGCAGGGTTGAGGGTCGTTTCCTGGCTGTAGCGGAGGATGCGCTGCAGGGTGGAAGGCTTCGCATTGAATTTGGCCTTGGGCAGTTCCAGGTAGCCCTCGCAAAGTTCTTCGTATTCTTCGCGCAGCAGGGGATTTTCCTTCAAGGCCTCGGCGATGGCCATTGATTCCAAGGCGGGGGTTTCCCGATAGATAAAGCGAAGGAGATCTGTTTGTGTAAAGGATTGTTTCATGAATGCTGGATTGTTGATTTTAGATTGAATCGAACTGTGACTATAAAACTTATGAGCCTCGTTCATTATTGTATTCCCGGCAAAAAAAATATCGGCTGGTTTGCATTTTTTTTGATTTTCAGGCATGCAGATGGAAGCAGGGACAAGCGTGGCGGGTGGCATGGCGCATAAGGTCTTTTTTGCTATTTTTGCACGCCGGACGGCAAGGGCAAAAGGCCCTGGAAAAGCAGGTTTTACGGGCGCTGCCGAGCACAGCTGGGTCGCTGGTGCAAACCCGGGGGCTCTTCAAAGCCAATTTTTCACCATTCCGGTTTACAGGTTTATTTTTGAAAATACAAAACTGACACAGCCATTGGACAAGCTTTTACAGTATATAGAAGCACTGGTTTTTGCGAGCGACACACCGATTGCTCCAAATGAAATATTGCAGTGCCTGCAGGAAACTTTTTCTGCCGAGTTCGACCCGGCAGAAGTAGCCACCGGCATCGAAGCGCTGAAGGCACGGTACAGCGATGGCGACTATGCCTTTGAAATCGTTGAAATTGGTGGCGGTTTGCAGTTCATGACCAAGGGCGCTTACCACGCCGTCGTGGGAACCTGGCTGAAACAAAATTCCAAGAAGCGCCTATCGCAGGCCGCCATCGAGACCCTTTCCATCATCGCCTACAAGCAGCCGGTGAGCAAGGCAGACCTTGAGTCCATCCGCGGCGTCAGCTGCGACTACACGCTTCAAAAACTTTTGGAGCGCGAACTTGTATCTATTGTAGGACGCAGCGATGGTCCGGGAAAGCCCTTGCTTTACGGCACCAGCATTCGCTTCATGGATTACTTCGGCATCAAGAGCCTCGATGAGCTGCCCAAGCCCAAAGACTTCAAGGAGCCCGAGCACGAGATTGGCGAGCGGGCACCCATGGAAGAGGAGAGCGGCTCCAGCTGAGACTCGCTGCAAGCAATCAACTCAAACCTGAACCAAACAGCAACCTATGTCAGCAGCAGAACAACCCATGGTCAACCGAGTCGCCTCAAGCGGACTCATCACCCTCCGGCTGGAAGATTTTTACCCGCAGGAGGAACTGTCCACCTTTGATCTCAAGGATTATCTATTCATGGGCCTGATACTGAAGGAAAAGGATTTCAGGGAAGCGCTCAAGGAACATGACTGGAGCCAGTACAAGGGAAGGAACCTGGCAGTTTACTGCTCTGCGGATGCCATTATCCCGGTGTGGGCCTATATGCTGGTGACGGTTTACGCCGTTCCCTATGCGACTGATGTTTTCCAGGGTACGCCGGATGAGTTCTACAAGCACGTTTTCCAAAAAGCCCTCGATCAGCTCGATGTCAGCGCCTACGCAGGGCAGCGAATTGTGGTAAAGGGCTGCAGCGACAAGCCCGTTCCCCCTTCGGCCTTTGTGGAACTCACCCGCAGGCTGCAGCCGCTGGCCCAGAGCATCATGTACGGGGAGCCCTGTTCCACCGTCCCCATTTTCAAGAAAAGCAGCTGATCCGGCTGAATTGCTAGCTGATTCTGCCCCAGTCTTTTGTCCTGGCGCGTTCCCGCGCCAGAAATTCCTTCATGGAGCCATTCAGCGGATGCTCCAGCTCTGGGTCTTTTTCCAATATTTGCTGTGCCACCGCGCGGGCGTTCTGCAGGATTTGCCCGTCGCGCCCAAGGTCTGCGATCCGCAAATCCAGCAGGCCGCTTTGGCGGGTCCCTTCGATGTCTCCCGGGCCGCGCAGCCGCAGGTCTGCCTCTGCGATTTCAAAACCGTCGTTGGTCCGGACCATGGTGCTGATGCGCTCCCGGGCATCTGAAGAGAGCTTGAAGTCGGTGAGCAGGATGCAATAACTTTGCTCCGCCCCGCGTCCGACACGGCCCCGGAGCTGATGCAGCTGGGAGAGGCCAAAGCGCTCCGTGTTTTCAATGACCATGACGCTGGCGTTCGGGACGTTCACACCGACCTCTATCACCGTGGTGGCAATCATGATTTGCGTTTCTCCGCGCACAAAGCGCTGCATTTCGAAGTCCTTGTCCGCCGGCTTCATCTTTCCGTGTACGATGCTGATCTGGTATTCCGGCATCGGGAATTCGCGGCTGAGCACTTCGTAGCCCTCCATCAGGTTCTTGAGGTCCATTTTTTCACTTTCCTCGATGAGGGGATACACCACATAGATTTGCCTTCCCTTGCTGATTTCCTCTTTCATGAACCCGAAGACGCGCAGGCGGTGGTTTTCCGTGCGGTGGATGGTGCTGATAGGCTTGCGTCCCGGCGGCAGTTCGTCAATGGCGGAGGTGTCGAGGTCCCCGTACAGGGTCATGGCAAGGGTTCGCGGGATAGGGGTGGCCGTCATCACCAGGACGTGCGGTGGCAGGGGCTTGTTCTTTTTCCAGAGGGCGGCGCGCTGCGCCACGCCGAAGCGGTGCTGTTCGTCTATGATGGCCAGGCCCAGGTTGCTGAAGACTACCCAGTCTTCTATGAGGGCGTGGGTACCGATGAGGATGTTGATTTCGCCGGCGGCCAGGGCTGCCAGCACTTTTTCCCTTTTCTTTCCTTTGACGGTCCCTGAGAGGAACTCCACCTGCACGCCGAGGTCGCCGACGAGCTGGCTGATGCCGGCGAAGTGTTGCTGTGCCAGGATTTCGGTGGGGGCCATGAGGCAGGCCTGAAAGCCGTTGTCGATGGCGAGGAGCATGGACAGCAATGCCACGACGGTTTTGCCGCTGCCGACATCCCCTTGCACCAGCCGGTTCATCTGGACGCCGCTTCCCAGGTCAGCCCTGATTTCGCGAACCACCCGCTTTTGGGCATTGGTGAGCTGGAAGGGCATTTTTTCATGGTAAAAGCTGTTGAAGAAGTCGCCTACCTTGGAAAAAACATAGCCGCGGATGCTGGTTTTGCGTTTTTTACGGTTTTGAAGCAGGCGCAGCTGCAGGAAAAACAGCTCTTCAAATTTCAGTCGAAAGATGGCCTGGTCCAGTTCCTGCTGGTTTCTGGGGAAATGTATGTTCCTGAGTGCGGCATGGCGGGAAGTGAGCTGGAACTGCTGGAGCAGGTAGTCTGGCAGATTTTCAGGGAGGTCGGCCGGGGAGATTCGCTCCAGCAGTACTTCCATGAGCCTGCGCCGCCCCTTGGCGTCCAGTCCCTTGGCGTTGAGTTTGTCCGTACTCGGGTAAACGGGGGCCAGGGAAAGCGCCGCCTCCTGGTTTTCCTCAGTGATCTCTTCAATTTCTGGATGGGAGATATTCAGGAAGCCGTTGAAGGCACTCACCTTGCCGAAAATCACGTAGGGCTTGCCGGCCTTGAGGTGTTGCTCCAGCCAGTAGATGCCCTGGAACCAGACCAGTTCGAGGACGCCGGTGTCGTCGCGGAACCGCCCCACCAGCCTGCGCTTGCCGCCCTGACCCGCGATGTCTAGTTTGCGCAGGATGCCCCTGACCTGCACCTCCCCGCTACCTTCGTGCAGTTCGCTGATTTTGTGGAACCTGGTTTTGTCCACATAGCGGAAGGGAAAGGTCTGGAGCAAATCGCCGAAAGTATGGATGCCCAGTTCCTTTTTGAGTAGGTCGGCTTTCGTTGTGCCGACTCCCTTGAGGTATTCTATGCTGGTATCGAGGATGTTTGGCATTGTCGAAAATTCCCTGTTTTGAGGCAGCAGGGGCAAAACTAATGATTTGGATTTAGAGCATGTTTAAAATTTCTTCATCCTGATAACCAATATTTTAGACGCTTGCTGCGGATTTATCCAGTCATTTGTCCCGATAAATTCCATTGTAAAACCTGTGCGATCATCTTAAAACATTGATTTTCAGTTTGAATTAGTTTTAAGGTAACTGTTTAGTGCTTCTTGCAGATACCGCTGGCCTCCCGGAAAGGGCGTGGGGCTGTCTCAAAAGACTTTCGCCGCCTGCGGCGGCAAAAGAAAACAATGAATGAATGTCCATTTTTTTGATTTTGCGAAGCAAAATCAAAAAAATGGACATTCATTCAAAACATTTATTGGCGGCGTCACCCGCCAAAGGTCTTTTGAGACAGCCTTGAACGCCCTTTCCGGGAGGCAAGCAGCATCCTCAAGGGGTGCTGAACAGCTACGTTTTAAGCAGGCTCTTATTTGCCCAGTCGCGCCAGCCAGTTGCCCACGGTGGCTTCCAGGGCCGCGGGGTCTGAATAATCGCGCGGGAGGCCGGGCCTGCTGCCGGCGATGCTCATGGCCAACGGCAAATCCAGCTTGTCCTGCGACTGGATCGTGAACAGTCCGCTTGCATCCAACAGCCTGGCGAGGTATTCTTGTTCTGTTTGCCCGGGCGTGGGTATCAGCAAGGCGGGCTTCCTCAGCTTTGCCAAATCCATGATGGTGCTGTACCCGGAGCGGCCGATGAACAGCCGGGCTGCCATGATGGCGCGGTTGAGTTCCGAGGAGCCCAGGCAGGAAGCCACCTCTACGTTTTCCTTCAACAAGCTGCGGCTGCTTTCCCGCGTTTTTCCCTGCACCAGCAGGAAGCGATGTGGAAGGGTGGTCATTTGTGCCAGCAGGAGTTCCTCCAGCCGGGAGCGCTGAGGTTCCGGGCCCGATAAAACCGCGATGCCGTCGTAGCAAAGTGGTTCCGGCAGCATTCGCATCCTGGAAAGCGCTCCTATGTACCGGAAACCCCGGTAGCCCGGGCCGTGCGACAATTCGCCGGACAGGTTCCGCTCTCCCGGAAGGTCTGGCACCCAGACTTCGTCGAAGCGGCGGATGAGCTGCCGGTGAAGTAGGTTGACTGCCCCTGCAAGTCCGGGGACAGGTATTCTGATGTTTATTTGATGGGAAACAAAGGCGCAGGGGATATGCCTGCTGAAGCAGCCGTAGCGGTTATCTGAAACAATCCCATCGAGCCCCAGCACCTTGATTAGTTCGCCGGTTCGCCGGTTCTCCTGATAAATGGCGGTCATCAATACCGGCAATTGTCGTCCCAGGTCCAAGACCATGTTTCCACCATGGTAGCGGATTCCGTAGGCGGGGAGTTCATAAGCAGGCAACTCCGGAAATTCATCCTGCAGCAGGGCAAGGGCATCTCCGTCGGAAGCCAGTACGACTTGTACTCCTTGTCGCTGCAGTTCCCTGATCAGGGGGACGCAGCGGCTGGCGTGTCCCAGTCCCCAGTTCAGCGGGGCAACCAGAATTTTTTTGTTCGCGTTCAAATGCCGGCTCTGATTTGTAAATTGCGCAAAATTATCAACTGATGCCTAAGCTGAATTCACGCTTGCTCCTGTTTGCAGCCATTTGCCTGACACTCCTCGCTGCGGCCTGCCGCGCCAGTCAGTGCAATTGCCCCTGAAAAGGCTCATTGAGCAGCTGGTGCGAGCTGCATATTGTCAGGCTTCCTCCAGCATTTCTGCCAGCGAAGCCTCGAGTTCCGTAGCTGCTGCACCGTCGTTCTGCACCAGTTCTATGCGCAGGTTGTCGATGATGAAGTCCTGCCTTTCCGGCGTATTCTTTCCCATGTAGTAGAAGAGCAGCTTTTCCAGGTCCGTGTCGCTTTGCAGCACGACTGGTTCCAGGCGCATGTTTTCATTGATGAAGTCCTTGAACTCGCCCGGGGATATCTCTCCCAGACCCTTGAAGCGGGTGATTTCCGCCTTGCCACGCAGTTTTTGCACCGCCTGTTGTTTTTCCGCCTCGCTGTAGCAATAGTAGGTGACCTTTTTATCGCGCACGCGGAACAGGGGCGTCTGCAGGATGAAGAGGTGGCCGTTGCGCACCAGGTCGGGGAAGAACTGCAGGAAGAAAGTCAGCAGCAGCAGGCGGATGTGCATGCCGTCCACATCGGCGTCGGTGGCAATGACCACGCGGTTGTAGCGCAGGTCTTCCAGGTCGTTTTCGATGTTCAGGGCATGTTGCAGGAGGTTGAACTCCTCGTTTTGATAGACGACCTTTTTAGTCATGCCGAAGCAGTTGAGCGGTTTGCCGCGGAGGCTGAACACGGCCTGGGTTTCCACTTCGCGGGCCTTGGTGATGCTGCCGCTGGCGGAATCGCCCTCGGTGATGAAGATTGTGCTGGCGTTTCGCTTATCCTCATCGGTTTTGCGCACGGGGTCGTTGTAGTGGATGCGGCAGTCGCGCAATTTTTTATTGTGGAGATTGGCTTTTTTGGCGCGCTCGTTGGCCAGTTTCTTGATGCCGGCGATTTCCTTCCTTTCCCGTTCCGACTGTTGGATGCGGCGCTGCAGTTCCTTGGCGACCTCTTCGTTTTTGTGAAGGAAGTTGTCGAGCTCCTTGTCCAGGAAGTCGCCGATGAATTTTCTGACGGAGACTCCGTCGGGTGACATTTCCTGGGAGCCGAGCTTGGTTTTGGTTTGCGATTCGAAGACGGGTTCCTCGACGCGGATGCTGACGGCGGCGACGATGGAGGCGCGGATGTCCTTGGCGTCGTAATTCTTATTGTAGAACTTTCGCAGGACGTTGACCAGCGCCTCCTTGAAAGCATTGAGGTGGGTTCCGCCCTGGGTAGTGTTCTGGCCGTTCACAAAGGAGTAGTATTGCTCCCCGTAGATGTTGCCATGGGTCATGGCGATTTCGATGTCCTCGCCGACGAGGTGGATGATGGGGTAGCGGATGCTTTCGGCCTGGGTTTTATTGGAGAGCATGTCGAGCAGTCCTCTTTTTGAAAAGAACTGGCGGCCGTTGAAGTTGATTTTTAGCCCGGCGTTGAGGTAGGCGTAGTTCCAGAGTTGGATTTCGAGGTATTCTGTGCGGAAGCTGAATTTCCGGAATATGGTGTCGTCGGGTTTAAAGGTGACGAGGGTGCCGTTGCTTTCGTTGGTTTTCGACAGGGGGTGGTCGGCTAAGATTTCGCCTTTCTGGAACTCGGCCATTTTGGCTTGTCCATCGCGCACGGACTTGACTTTGAAGTAATCGGACAGGGCGTTGACGGCCTTGGTGCCCACGCCGTTGAGGCCCACGGATTTCTTGAAGGCCTTGCTGTCGTACTTGCCGCCGGTATTGATTTGGGAGACGCATTCCACGACTTTCCCCAGGGGGATGCCGCGGCCGTAGTCGCGCACTTCCACGATGCCATCTTTCACCTGGATGTCAATTTGTTTGCCGTATCCCATGACGTATTCGTCTATGCAGTTATCAAGTACTTCTTTGATCAACACATAGATGCCGTCGTCGGCGGAGGTTCCGTCGCCGAGTTTGCCGATATACATGCCAGGGCGCAGGCGGATGTGTTCGCGCCAGTCGAGGTGTCGGATATTGTCTTCTGAATAAAAGATGGTTTGTTCAGACATATTTTGGACGGTATTCTTTTTATTTTAGTGTTGGCATAAACAGTTTGCTAATGCCGGGGTTTTTCTTTCTCGCCTTAGCGGAGGGTTTGTGTCCGGGTACCTTTGGAGGCCTTGAAAGACCCGGCACGCTTTTCAATTCTGTTTCGCCATTGTCGATTGGCTTCCAGGAAGGGGGCAAGGCGGGTCTCCGGCCCGGCTTGCCCCTGAAGCTCCCTCTCCCTGGGATTGTATAAAAGTCTTCGGGGTGCTGTGTCCCTCTTTGAAAAGG
>JBEAYO010000006.1:0-21294 GCA_041159285.1 Bacteroidota bacterium
CCTGCTCGGCTGCGCCAACCAGGCCGGAGAAGACAACAGAAATGTCGCCCGGATGGCCCTGCTGCTCGCCGGCCTGTCGGTCAGCGTCCCCGGGGAGACGGTCAACCGCCTCTGTGCCTCCGGCATGGCAGCTGCCATCCATGCCGCGCGCGCCATCCAAACCGGTGACGGACACCTGTACATCGCCGGCGGCGTGGAGCAAATGACCCGCGGCCCCTGGGTGATTTCCAAGGTCTCCCAGGCCTTCGGCCGCGACGCGGAAATGCACGACAGCAGCTTTGGATGGCGCTTTGTGAATCCGAAGATGGAGCAGCACTACGGCGTCGACAGCATGGGCCGCACGGCTGAAAACCTGGCTGCCGAGTTCAAGATCAGTCGGGAAGACCAGGACCGTTTCGCCCTTCAGTCCCAGCTCAAGGCAGCCAGGGCACAGCAAAATGGCCGCCTGGCCCTGGAAATTGCTCCGGTGCCCGTCCCGCGTCCAAAGGCAGACCCACTGCTGTTCGAGGCCGACGAGTTCCTCAAGCCCAATACCAGCCTCGAAGGGCTTTCCCGGCTCAAACCCGCCTTCCTCAAGGCTGAACTGGGCGGCAGCGTCACGGCCGGCAACTCCTCCGGGCTCAACGACGGCGCGGCAGCCCTCCTCATCGCCTCCGACGAGGCCATGAAAAGGCATGAACTGCAGCCGCTGGCGCGCATCGTCTCCAGTGCTGTCGCTGGTGTCGAGCCGCGCATCATGGGCATAGGTCCCGTACCTGCCTCTGAAAAGGCCTTGCGAAAGGCCGGCCTTGCCCTCCAGGATATTGACATCATCGAGCTCAATGAGGCCTTTGCCGCCCAGGTGTTGTCCTGCACCCGCTCCTGGGGGATTCCGGACGATGATCCCCGCCTCAATCCCAACGGCGGCGCCATTGCACTGGGACACCCCCTTGGGATGTCCGGTGCCCGGCTGCTGCAAACCGCCGCTCTGGAATTGCAGCGGCAACAAAAGCGCTTTGCCCTGGTCACCATGTGCATCGGGGTCGGGCAGGGCTTTGCCGCCATCCTGGAGCGGGCTTGAGACACAGCCATGGAAAGGCCATAAAAAAAATCCCGTTGCGGTTTGTCAAGACCACAACGGGATTTTTTTTGAGAATTATGACACTTATTATTTCATCAGCGCGTCACCATCAGCTTGACATAGTGGGGCGTGCCGTTTGCGACCAATTGCACGATGTACATGCCAGGAGCGCGGTCGCCGAGGTCCAGTTCCTGTTTGAACGCAGCGCCGTTCAATTCAGCTGACTCCAACACCAGTTGTCCTTGCATGTCGAACACCCGGATTCTCACCGCTGCGGGTTCCGTCAACCTAACGTCCAGAAATGCCAGGCCGCTGGTTGGGTTCGGATAGAGCACCAGCTCAGCCAATCCGGCAACTTCCGCTGCTGCCACGAGCGTACCCACTTCAAACTCCTTGGAATCCTGACATCCATTCACATCCGTGACATAGGCGGTGTAAAAGCCGGGAGCCAGGCCTGTGGGATCTTCGGCAGTGGACACCGTGTCGCCATTGACATCGACCCAGACTACCGACAGGTCGCCCTGGGCGAGATAGGCGGTCAGGCTGATGCTGCCCGTCGAATCTCCCGCTGCCGTGGGGGTAGAGGAGCCCACCAGCTGAAGCGATTCCGGACAGCCCGGGACGTTGATGTTGTCTATGTCGAGCCAGTAGTCGCCGGAGCCCCAGGTGCCTTTGAAGCGGACGTTGATGGCTTTTCCGACGTAGTTTTCCAGCGATATGGCCTTGGTGGCCAAGGCGGTAGAGGCAATGTGGTTGGTGCTGTTGATGGTAAGCACGGTGTCAAAGGTCGCCTCGCAATCTTTGGAGATCAGCACCTCCAGCTTGTTGTTGGGGCCGAGCACCGTGGCGGTGGTCCCGGCAAACCAGTTGACATAGCGGTAGTCGAAGAACAGGCTGTCGCCTTCCAGGATTGGCCCAAACCGGTAAGTCTGCAGGTTAAAGGTCTGAATGCCGGCATACAGGTTGGCAGCTGCCACGTGGGTTGGATTGTTGTGCGAGTTAGGAGCGTATATGAAGCCGGAATTCGTCCATCCGGCCGGAATGGAGTTGTCTTCAAAGTTCTCAGCCAGTGGCTTGGGGAAGGCTGTGAAAATCTCCAGTCGGAAGGTGTCGTTTTTCATGTCGCTGTCGCCTTCCAGGGAAGTCCAGGCCTCGATCAGGTAATAGCCGGGGGCCGAGAAGTCCCAGGTGGTTTCAAATGAAATGAGCTGGGTGCTGTCATTTCCAATCACACCGGTGAAAAGGCCGTCCTGAGGGATTGGGATGGGAGCCACTTCGCCGTTCACGGAGAAGTAGAACTCAAAAAGCGTTTGCGGCACCTGGCCGAAATTGGTAAGGGCCACAGTGACTTTCTCTTCGGCGCTGAGGTCGCAGGAAACAGCGGGGTCGGGGGCAATGATGGCCGACACGCCGATATCGTTGAGCCAGATGGTTTTGAAGAACACGGGGCCGAAGGGTTTGCTGAACTCCGTGCCGCAATCCAGCTTGATGTAAACATTATACCAGGAGTTCTCTGACAATCCGGTCAGCAGGGCGGTCGGGTTGCCGCCTCCCGGGATGGTGTCGGCTATTCCGGTGCCCAGGGTGAATCCCATGGGGCCGTATTCGATGATGTAGGGCAAGTTAGCATCCGCTGCCAGGGAGGGCAGCCAGGAGAACTTGGCCGTGGTGGCGTTGACGTCGCTCATCCAGGCATCGAGTGGCCCCGGGCAGGTGGGGCAGGCGATGGTGCTGAACACATCGCCTATCTGCGGGAAGGGCCCGTCGGAAAAAATGACCACGCCGGTGGGGTCGATGATTTCATAAGAAGTTTCATTTAGAAAAGCTCCGGGCGAGAAAGAGAACTCGATGGGGAGGTTACTGGTGGCCGTGAAGCTGTAAGTGCCGGCAGAGCCGGAGGGCAGCGTGTAGTTGACGGAATTGCCATTGTGGGTAACCGTCAGGACAGATCCATTCCAGCCGTCGCCGAAGGAGTCAAAAAACTCCAGGGTATAGACGCAGGTGCCGCCAGGCACGGAGGGCGTGTAGGTTGTCTGGAAGGAATAGGGTCCGATATAGCTGCTGACGCTGTCAACGCCGCAGAAAACCGCGATATAGACATCGTAGCTGATGCCTGCGTTCAGGCTGTCCAGCGTCAGCATGGAAGAGGAGGTTTCAACCTGTATGCCAGTGCCGAAGGGGAAGCCCGCCGGTCCGTATTCCACCAGATAATAATCCGCTGCACTCACACTGACCCAGTTGATGAAGGCGGAGGAGTCCGTCACCTGGCTGATGACGACGAGGTTGGGGTTGGGGATGGGGCAGTTGGGGCAGAAGCCGGTTCCGGTGAACACCACACCTGCCGGTATGGGGTTGCCAGCCGAGAAGATGACCACGCCGTCGGCGTTCAACAGGTTAAAGCTGGGCTCAAAAGCAAAAGACCCGGCCGTCCAGCTGATGGTAATCGGCGCCCCGGCTGTAACCTGGAAATTGGAGGTTCCGTTGGAGCCGGTGGGCAAGGTGTGGGTAGTGACGACACCGTTCGACGTAACGGTCAGCGTACCGCCGTTCCAGCCATCGCCGAAGGAGTCGAGCATCTGGATGGTGTAGGTGCAGGTCTGGGCGTCAAGCCTGGCAACGGCAGTGCCTGTTAGCATCAAAAACAGCAGTGCCAGCATCTTGAAGGCAGAGGAATTTCGCCCATAGCGTGTAGAAGTAAAATTCATATGATAATTTTTTGAAACAACTAATTTTCCTTGCAAACTCTAATAAAAGGCTAAGTTAGATAAAAATTCAAATTCTCAAGGTGCAACCTTTAAAGCAACTTAATCATGCCTTCGTTTTGGTCTGCGATTTTGCAAACCATTGAACCTTTTTACAGGTTTCATGTTTCATTAAACCAGTTCATATATCCTAACGATTTTATCCTTGATTGTGAAAACTGAGCAGAAAAGATAGCGCACGAAAAGAACAAGCGATGGCAATCTATTCAATCAGCGATTTGGAGAAGCTTTCCGGGGTTAAGAGCCACACAATCAGAATGTGGGAGCAGCGCTATGGCGTACTGCGGCCTAAGCGGACGGAAACCAACATCCGCTACTACGAGGATGCGGACCTGCAGTTGCTGCTGAACATTGCCTTGTTGAACCGCCATGGCTTCAAGATCTCCAAGATCGCTGCCATGAGCAAGGATGACATTGCAGAGAAAGCCAGTTCGCTGTCTGACATTCGCATTGGCCTGGATGCCGAGCTCGACGTACTGACGCTCTCGGTCATCGAAATGGACGAATACAAGTTTTCCCGGATTCTGGACAACCATATAGAGCAGCTCGGCTTTGAGGAAACCATGCTGCAGATTATCTACCCCTTCATGGAAAAGCTCAGCCTGTTATGGCTCACGGGCTCCATCAAGCCGGTACAGGAAAACTTCATCACCCTGCTCATCCGCAACAAACTGGTTGCTGCCATTGAAAAACTGCCCCTGGAGACAGACCGGAAGGTTCCGAAATTCCTGCTGTACCTGCCCAGGGACGAGCAGCAGGAGTTGAGCCTGCTCTTCATGCAATTCCTGATTAGGAAAAGGGGGTTTCAGGCCATCAACATGGGCCCCAACCTGGCCTTGGTGGACCTGAGCGATGCCTGTCAGATCCATCATCCCGACTACGTCTTCACTATCCTCTCCGAAACTTTTAACCGGGAGCCGATACAGCGCTACCTGGAAAACCTTCAACAGTCTGCTCCTGGCAGCCATCTCTTACTGACCGGCTACCTGGTGGCTGCCCATCCGGTGAAGGTGCCGGAGAAAACCACCATTCTTCCCAGCCTTGACGATGCCATTGAATTCCTGGATCAGTTGAAGAAGAAATAAGCTTGTTATTTCTTTCGCTGCGTCACGAAGATGACCAGCTCGCGAAGGGCTTCTCTGGCCGGGGAGTCCGGAAACCCATCTAATATCTCGAACGCCTGTTGGCTGTAGCGCTCCATGGCCTGCCGGGCATACTCCAGTCCGGGGCTTTGCTGCACGAAGGCCACCACCTCCCTGACTTTTTCCGGCTTGTTGTTATGATTCCTGATGAGGTTGATGATGTGGTTCTTGTCTCCCGGTTTGGCCTTGGACAAGGCATGAATGAGCGGCAGGGTCATTTTTTTCTCCTGGATGTCAATGCCCAGCGGCTTGCCCACCTCATCGGCGCCGAAGTCGAACAAGTCATCTTTTATCTGAAAGGCAATGCCGATATGCTCTCCGAACAGGCGCATGCGCTCGATCACCGCCTCGTCACTGGTGGTGGAGGCAGCGCCGGCACTGCAGGCGGAGGCGATCAGGGAGGCGGTCTTCTGCCGTATGATTTCGTAGTAAACCGACTCCTTTATGTCCAGGCGACGAGCTTTTTCCAATTGCAGCAATTCTCCCTCGCTCATGGCCTTGACGGCATCGGACAGTATTTCCAGCAGGCGGAATTGCTTGTTCTTGAGCGCCAGCAGCAGGCCCTGTGCAAGCAGGTAGTCACCCACCAGCACAGCCACCTTGTTTTTCCAAAGAGCATTGATGGAGAAGAAACCGCGGCGCTCGTAGGAGTCGTCCACCACGTCATCGTGAACCAGGGTGGCGGTGTGCAGCAGTTCCACCATGGAGGCGGCCGTGAAACTGGCCTCTCCGATTTCACCACAAAGCTTTGCACTCAGGAATACAAACATCGGACGCACCTGCTTTCCCTTGCGCCGGACAATATAATACATGATACGATCCAACAGCGGGACATTGCTGCGCAATGAGTCACGGAAGTGTTGCTCGAATTGGTCGAGTTCTTTTCCGATAGGTTGCTTGATGGTATCTAATGATATTTTCATTGCCTTGACAGTGCGGCAAAAGTAGGATGAAAGTTTTGAAAACAAACATCCGGCAGTTTTATTCCTGCGGATGGAGCAGGACGACGGCCCCCAGGCCTGCTGTGAAAAAATTGGCGTCCCCGGGTTTCAGCAGGGATATTACATTGTCCGTCATGCCATAAAGTTGCAAGGGGCCCAGTTTCAGGGTGAAATTGAGCCCGACGTTGTCGTAGCTGCGATTTTCCATGATGGCATAGCTAACCCCGAGGTCGAGGGCTGGGATGAGCCTTGCATTCAGGCCCGCAGCCAGGGCATTGTAGCTTGCCCGCCGGAAGTTTTCCTGTACGAAGGCAATGCCGGCCCGCCAGGTGGTGTTGAACTGCCACAGGGCGCTGAAATTGACCTTCCTGGGAAGGGAGATGGAATAGGAGTCAGCTGTCTTTTCTACCTGGAACAGCTGCTCCAGGGTGTCGAGGGCGTCGTCGAAGCTGACTCCCTCGCCCGTTAGGGCTCCGGAGAAGTCCAACCCGTCGTACAGCCAGGTCTGGGTGGCGCGGTAGTTGACCACCTCGTTGTCCCAGTTGATTTTGCCCAGGTCAATCACACTTAGGGCCAGGTCTGCTTTGCCAAGTTGCAGGCGGGCTCCCAGGTCGAGGGCAAAGCCTCTGTTTTGACTGAAGAAGCGGTCGAAGGTCAGCCGGCCGATGTCGAAATTGGCGTCGAGGTCGCTGTAGTTCTCATAGCGAAGGGTGTTGTTGGTATGCAGCACGTAGTTGCCGTCCAGGGTGATCTGGTAAACGTCGGGGTCAGTGTACAGGGTGGCGCTGCGGTAGGTCTCATCGGTGCTGGCATTGGAGATGCCGCTGAGCAGTTTTCCCCGGACGCCCAGGGTCAGGGGGCCTGTTTCCAGGGCCAGCCCCGCTGCCAGTTCGTGGTAGCCGGTGAGTTGCAGCTCATTGCCGAGGTTCACGCTTTCCCCGATGAACTGGGCATTGCCTTGCCAGACCAGCTGGGGCAGGGTCTTTGGAAACTGCACAAAGCCGTGGTAGCGCAAGGCATGGCCGAGGCTGATGGTGGCTTTGCCCAGGCGGTAGGCCGCGCTGAAGGTGGAGAATTCTATATCGCTGCGCACGGTATTCACCGGGTCCAATTGGTTGATGAAGCGCTCGACCTGTATGACGGGCTTGCCCTGCTGCCTGGTGACGATCTGGTTGTAAGTGGGGCCGTCGAATGACTCGCTGGTGCGCAAGCCCACATCGCCCAGCACCAGGCCATAGGGCTGCACAATGGCTGGGTTGATCTTGTTCGCCTGCCAGGCCTGGCGAAGGAAATTGAGGCTTACCTCCTGCTGCGACCAGATGGAAGGGGTGAAGCAGGAGTTGAAAAGGAGTAGAAACAGGATTCTTGATGGCATAAACGCTTGATGATGATGCTGATCTGTTTTGAGATTCGCCTTGGCCTTATTTACTTCAGCGATACTTGACCCTCATGCCCATGCGCAGGTCCACCTGCTGGTCCGAAAAGGCCTTGACCGACTGCTGGCCATTGTTGGAGGTGGAAAAGGTAGCTTTCAACAATATCTTTTTTGCCGGCCGCACTTTGTCAAAGCGGTCGGCAGAGAAGACGGCATAGCTGGTTTGCGTGCTGCGGTCGGTGACGATGCCGCTCAAGTCCACCGGTGCCGGCGACACGATTTGACGGCGCTGTTCAAAGAGCGAGTCAATCACCCCTTGCTGGGCATCCAGGAAATACAGCTGCGCGTCAATGCCGATGGGCATGTGATTGTCTGCCACCAGCTTGAACTCCACTTCTTCAATGTCGCTGTAATTTTCAAAGCTCACCTCATAGGCCTGCTCGATGCCAAAGCCCGAGGCCCGCCCGTGCAAGGGAAGGTCCACCTCCACCTGAATGCGGTAGTAGCTGCTGTCGGTGATAAATCCCCGCTCTCCCGTCAGGCTGTCTGGGTTCATGATGGCATCCACCTTGTAGTCCAGGGCGATGGGACGGGAGCCGAGCACATCCTCGATGTTTGAATTTTGAGCATTGAAGGTAAACGTCATGCCCTTGACCTGGCCCACTTCGTCAATGGCAGGATAGACGAAGTCAATGCCTGTCTCGGTGATGAAATCGCTCTGGAGGGGGATGCGCTGGCCATCTGCGGTGATGATATCAAAGACATCGATGGAGGAGCGGGTGGGGACACCGAAGGAGTTGTCGATGTGGATTTGGATGACGGGGTCTTCGAAGAACACATCGCCCTGGATCCAGTTTTCAAAAAATTCAATGGAGATGCTGTCTCGCTTGCCCTTGTGCTTGAAGTTGCCCAGGTAGCCTTCCAGATAGGAAAAATCCAGGTCCTTGGTCACCAGTGCGATGAAGGGAAGGTCTATGGTGTCGCCGGCATCTGTCACAGCGTCGTAGCGGACCCAGGCGATGCCATTTTCCGGCTGCAGGCTGTAGCCGGCAGCCTGGACCACTTCCTGGGGATAGTGGAAGAAAATGGGGTCTGCCCCGATGGGCGACTGAAACTGGGTGTGCAGGGTAAGGGGCTGCCCGTCTTTCTTGCACTGCAGGATGGTGACGGTCAGGTCCACCTGGCCTACGTAGTCGGATATGAGTGCCATGCCGATGGTGCCGGTGCTGAAGACGGCGTAGTCCACTTCCAGTTGGTCGGGGGTTGAGAACGGGAGGGCATACAGCCGGCTTTCCAGCGGAATGAGGGGAGGGAGCTGTGCCCTGGCGTCCAGGAAGAACTCCTCGGCCTGCTGGGAGAGGACATCTCCCTTGTAGCGCAGGTGGATGATGTTGTCGGGCGTGATTTCCACAAAGGTGTACTCATCGAAGTTCTCCAGCAAGTCCTGCACGGTCATCTCCGCCTTGAACAGGGGGATGGCAAACTCAGCATCGGCGGGTTCAATTTCAACTTCCTGAAAATCTTCCAGTTTGCTGCAGGCCGTGAAGGATGCCAGCAGGCTCAGCAACAACAGGATGGGAAAATACCTGGACATGGTTGTTTGTTTAACTTGAAATAAAAGCATCTTGCGCTCTTGGCGGCAAAAGGTGGGCAGTATCTCCGGCATGGATTGCGAACTGTCGGATTTATTTACAGGTGTATCACCCAACATTGAATTCCTGGCCGAGTGTGGGGATTTCAATATGTTTAAACCCGTCCTGGCGCAATAAAGTTCGCAGTTGCTCCTGGGTATCTTGCTCGCCATGCACCAGGAACAGCTGTTTCAAAGTGCTTTTTTGGTTTGCAATGAAGGCTGAGATTTCACCGCGGTCGGCATGGGCGGAGAAGGAGTCCATGACTTCCACCTCGCAACGCACTTGCCTCTCCTCGCCGAACATCCGCAGCTGCCGGGCCCCGTCTCTCAGGGCGCCGCCCGGGGTTCCCGGGGTGCAATAGCCCACGATGAGGACGGTGTTTTTGCGGTCTTCGATGTTGTTGAAAATATGGTGTTTGACGCGGCCGGCATTGGCCATGCCCGAGGCGCTGATGATGATGCAGGGGGCGTTCGATTCGTTGAGCGCCTTGGACTGCTCCACCTCCTTGATGTAATTCAACTGGCTGAAGCCGAAGGGATTGGGATCCTTCAGCAGGTAGGTGCTCAGTTCTGCATCGTAGCATTCGGGGTGTGCGCCAAAGATGACCGTTGCGTTCACGGCCAGCGGGGAGTCCACGAAAACCGGTACACGGGGCAGCTTGCCCTCGCTTTCCAGTCTGTCCATGATGTAGATGATTTCCTGGGTGCGCCCCACGCTGAAGGCGGGTATGATGAGCTTCCCCTTTTTCTCCAGGCAGGTGTGGCGGATGATCCGAAGCAGGTGGTCCGTCTCTGCGGGGGCCGACTCGTGGTCTCTGTCGCCGTAGGTGGACTCGCAGAGGAGGTAATCCACGGGGTCCATCGGCTGCGGGTCGCGCAGTATGGGGCGGTTGGGCCGGCCGATGTCCCCGGTGAAGCCGAGGCGCAGTACGCTGCCGTCTTTCTGGGTGATGTGGAGCGTCACGGTGGCACTGCCGAGAATGTGCCCGGCGTCCCTGAATTCCACAATGACGCCCTGGCGCACTTCAAAGCGGCGCCCGTAGCCGTAGCTGACGAACTGGTCCATGGTGGCCTTCACGTCTTCCTTGTCGTAGAGAGGCGGCTCCAGGTCCCTGTCGCGTCGGTTCCTGTGCCGGCGGCCGTATTCGGCATCGCGCTCCTGGATCAGGGCGCTGTCGAGCAGCATGATGGAGCAGAGGCTTCGGGTGGCGTGGGTACTGAAGATGGGGCCGCGGAAGCCGTCCCTGACGAGTTTTGGCAGCCTGCCGCTGTGGTCGATGTGGGCGTGAGAGAGGATGACGCAATCGAGTGCTGCCGGGTCGAACAGCCATTTTTCGTTGAAATGCTGCATTTGCTCGCCAGCGCCCTGGTACATGCCGCAGTCGAGCAATATTTTGTAGCCGTCCTCCAGCGTCAGCAAGTGAGCGCTTCCGGTCACCTCGCGGGCTGCACCGCAGAATTTTATGTTTACCATTTATTTGTAAGTGTTTATTTATAAATGATTTAGCGCTGAATCAGCCGGGGCTTCAGCCAGTGTTTCCATACCGGCATGCTAAGGATTCGGAAAGATACAAATTTCTGGTGCTTTAAGGTGCATGCAGTTGGCCTAAAAGTAGGGTAGTTTGGCTGCCAGCGGATTTTTTTCAAGGGGCGCGTGGCTGCCGGAAAGCTGAAATGTTCCCCGCAAAAACGCCACAAGCAGCTGGCCAAGGCGCAAACCCGGAATCATGCTATTTTTTCTTCACAAAATATTTCAGAAAAACCCTGAATGGCCGGACAAACGGATAGGCATATTCAGGCAAGTTTAAATCAAAGTCGTGCTGCGTAGGCACGAAAAACTGACTGAACAGGGTTTTGAAGCCCAACAGCTTGCTTTCCCTCGCCCTGACCAAAAATACCATCCTGCGCCAACGCTCATGAATGTAGCTGTCGCTCCAATGATAGACCCTTTTGATTCGCTCTTTCCCCAACCGCTCAACCCTTTTGCCAGCCAACTCCTGCTCAAAAAACAAAGGCACCCGGGTGCCGAGCATCGACCTACACACATGACAACCAACCAGAAAATTGAGATACATGTCTTTCTTCCGCATCAGTTCTCTTACTTCCTCCCAATGCACCTCTTCCCCGTACTGCTCCAGAAACAGGTGGAGGTCCAGCAGGTATTTCAACCTGGACCAAGCTTCGTGGATTCCATTGTTCACCACCATCGGCAGCATGACCCGGTCGGGTGAAAAAACAGGGATCTCCTGTTCCCGCAAACAAATTACAGTTGGCGGCCTGTCAATTAACTCTGACAGTTCCAAATCCAAATGGTAAATCTTGTGGCAGGCTGCATAATGAGGCTCCACATGCGTCCGGTCGCCGGCCTCATCCCAACGGTCGTATTTGAAATTGTAGCCATGCCTGATGACGCCATCCAGCCGGGGGTGGGCTGCGTCCGGAGTCTGCCTATATCCAAGGCCAGCCATGATCTCCCCGATCACAGGCAGGTCGCACCTGTGCACGAAAATATCTATGTCGGTGCCCTCCCTCAGCGCCAGGTCCCCATACAACTGGTGGCTCCAGGAAAGCCCCCTGTAGAGGACGGCCTGTATCTTCCTCTCTTCCAGCCGGGCAAACATTTCCTCCAGCGCCCTCAAGTTGGACAGGCTTTTCTTCACCAGCCGGAAAGCGGACTTTTCAAGCATTTTTTTTTGCCGGTCCCCGAGGGGCAGATCCGGATACAGGGCGAGAGCCTTCAGCATCAAGGGCCTCACCTTGTGATGCGCTGCCATCCCGACAAGCGGGCCAGCATCGGGCAGGCCCGCCATGCGTCCGAGGGTTTCCTGGCTTCTATGGCCCCGCAGGCCATCCAGGCAAAGCGATATGAGCAGGTCAGTCAACGGTTTGTTCATTTTTATCAGGCATTTTCAGCGATTGCTGGTCATAGAGGGTTTTAAAAGGCTCCTGGCCGAGGAGAGAGTCAAAGGTTCCCTCCTGCACCACCTTTCCTCCCTCCATGACATAAATGAGGTCGGCGATTTTGAGGTTGTAAAGCCGGTGGGTCACCAGCAGGATCATCTTGCCTTGTTTGTTTTTTTCGATTTCAAGGAAGACCTTGCGCTCCGCTTCCGCATCCAGGGCACTAGTGGGCTCGTCGAGAATGATCAGATCGGCATTTTCGTAGAAGACCCTGCTGATGGCCAGTTTCTGCCATTCCCCGCCGCTCAGCTGCACGCCCTGCTTGAAATTGCGGCCCAGCCTGGCAGCGTATTTTCCGGGCAGGGCATTGATGAATCCATCAGCCCCCGATCTGGCTGCGGCCTGTTCCAGCTTTCTCTCCTCCTGGTTTTCCCCCAGGGCTATGTTGTCGCCGACGCTCAAAAAGTACTTGCCGAAATCCTGGAACACGAATTTCATCTTCAGGCCGGCGGGCATGGCTATGGTGCCGGAATCGGGTTCGTACAAGCCGGCCAGCAGCTTTATCAAGGTTGACTTGCCGCAGCCGTTTTTCCCCACCAAGGCGATGATTTTCCCCCTATCTAGCTCCATGTCCACATCCGTCAGCACCTGGATGCCGGTGCCCGGGTAGCCAAAGCCGACCTTGCTGATGCTGATGGCTGAATCCCCGCTGACTTTTTTGTCCTTGCTCACGCCGGGGATTTCCTCCAGGTCGAAAAAGCGGACCAGGTCCTCGACAAACTGTTGCTGGTTGATGATTTGGGAAACGGATTGAAAGAACTGGTTGAAGCTGCTTTTCAGCTTCTGAATGCCCTGGATGAACACGACGAGGACGCTAACGGCGAGCACGTTGTCGAATGCCTTCAGCGCCTGCATGTAGATGATAGCCAGAATGCCGAGGATTTCCACGGTCTCGGCCATCATGGAAAGGAGGGTGAGCTTTTTCTGCCGGTCTTCCCGGATGCCGAAGACCTTGTCGCGGATGCCTTTGAACTGTGCGATGAAATACGGGCCGTAACCGAAGATGCGGGCTTCCTTGATGAAGAGCGGGTCGGTCAGGATGTTGTTGAGGTTGTAAGCCTCCCGCTCCAGGCTCACCACTTTTTTTTCTGCCTGGTAGGCGGATCTTCCGCTGTGCCATTTCTGCATCGCCACCGGCAGGGAAACAACTATCAATAGCAAGGCCGCCGGCCCGACGAGGCCGGTGAAGTATGCGGCCACGGCAATGATGGAGAAGAAAGCAGAAAGGAAGTTGCTCAGTTGCAGGAACAGCGCGGGCACTTTGTAAATGGCCTGGCGCTGGGAAAGGTGCAGGGCATCGTGGTATTCCGGGTTCTCGAAATAGGGGTAGGGGATTTTCAGGTTTTTTTCCAGTATCCTGACCGACAGGAAATCCACCCACTTTTGCTGGAGGTGGAAGGAGAGGTAGCTCGAGTAGCCGCCCAGCAGAGACTGGGCCCAGAGTATGATGCCGTACCACAGCAGCCCCTGGAGGACGAGCTGAGGCTCTGTCTTTTCCGACAGAAGGTTGTCAATGATCAGCTTGATGGCCGTCAGGCCCAATACGGGAAAGACTGCTCCGGCGACCTGGAGCAGGAGAAAGGACAGCTGCATTCCAGGGGCGACGAGAAATAACTTTTTCCAGTATCCGGCTATGGCTTTCATATAACTCAGCTTGTTGCGAAGGAAATCATGGCCGGGGCGTGAAAGATGGACTCATTGCGAGGAGCCATCGAAACCTGTGAATGTTTATTTTTGTGCTCTGGCAACTAAATGCAAGAACATGCGCAAAATAAGGTCTTTTTTCAGGTTTGGCGATAAAAAGTTGTTTTTCATCGCCTTAGCAATGGCCTTCTGGCAATACTTGTGGGGCAGGCGAATTCCGTATGGCAAGCATGCGGAAACTGGCCAGCTGCCTGTTTTTCCTGCTCTTCCGGAGGATGGTATCCGCTACGTCCTCGCAGTGAGAAGGGTGTTAAAATTGGTCAGGAAGTATTTTCCGCTCCCTTTCAAGTGCCGGCATGAGGCGAGGCTGGCCGGCTGGCTTCTCCGACAGGAGAAAATCAACTATTTCACCTGCATAGGGTTCAAGGAGGAGCAGGGCGTCCTGCAGGGCCATGCCTGGACGGTTTCGGGCGGTATCATGGTTTGCGGTTTTTGCAACCCGAAAGAGTATATGGTCACCAATTGCTTCACCGGCTGATGTCCGCCAGCGCTTGCTTCGCAGCTAGCCTGACAGGTCATTGCCGATCAGGCAGCCCGTGTCTGCATAGTAAAAGAGAGGCTCTTGTTGCAGCGGAGCAGTCAGGTTAATAAAAAGCAAGGGAATGCGACAAGGTCAACAGGGATTCTGGCAGAAAGGGGAAAAGGGTCCATAGGACTGTCGCCTGGATTCGGGCAGGGCAAGACCCTGAAACTCCAGTTGGAAACAGGATGACATTCTGGGATAGTTGCGGAAGGCGTATCTGATAGGGGGATTACGGTTAATTAGCCTGAGTCGAAGTGAAATCCGTCCCATCAGTAAGCCCTCCAACCACTGCATTTTCCACTAAGCGCTCGCTCTCATCAATGGCCGGTTTCTTCCAGGTTTTTTTTGATTTTTCCATGATTGTTTTTTTGCAAATATAAGCGCTTGCCGTGGGAAATACAAGTATTTGCATAGATAATTCATGGCAGGGTCTTGGCTTAAAATCCCCTCGCTTTTTTAAAAAAATGCAAGGAATGTGCGCCAGACAGGAGGGGCGTCGAAGATCCTTCAAGTAAAAAGACTTGTCGGAGCCGGTCGGCTCTTACAGGCAGGCTTAGTGTCATAAGGAAATTAGGTGGGAAAGCTATTCTGAGCTTTTGCGCCACAAATATCGCTGCGGCGAATGAACCAGCGAAGCCGAAGCCAGCATGTCGAAGCCCGGCGAAACAAGCTACAGGGTCTTTTGATACAGCCTGTTTGGCAACACGCAAAAGTTGCCCGGTTGAACACCCTGCCTTCAGGATGCCAATCAGCTCCGCCGCAACATCCTCAATAAGTTGATTTTTTGTTAAAAATATTGCCAAAACGTCAAAAAAGATTCTTTTCTTAGCGCCAAAAAATGTCAGAATATCAGCTGAACAACGAGCGAATCATGTATGCCAAGGTGGGCGAGCACGGAGTCATTTATATCCTGGAAAAAAACGCCTACCACACCGCAAACGAAACGATGAGCAGCATCCTGAGCCTCATCAGGGATGGCAAGACAGAAGATGAAATCCTCTCGGCACTGCTGGATGAGTACGACGTGCCGGAAGACGAGTGCAGAAGCGACCTCAAAGAAACCCTGGAAAAACTATTAACACTAGGGTACATCAAAAAGAGGTAAACATGTTTTATTACATGGCAGCCGGCCTGCGACTTGCCAGTGCCGAGGAAATCTCCGGCCTGAAAGTGGCCGGAGATTCAGACGGCAGTTCTGTCGAAGTGAGGTTCGGAAATTTTAATTTCAACTTCAGCTCACCCCCCTTAGTCGAAAAACCTTTCGTTCGCTTCAACGAGACCGAGCTTTACTTCGAAATTCCCGAAATTATCAAAATGGGTGTCAGAAATGGCAATGTCGTGGAAATCCAGCCGCTGGCAATGGGCAAATCGCAGGCGTTGAACCATTTCTACAGCGCCGGGCTTACGGCACTCTGGCTTCAGAACAACACCATCCCCTTCCATGTGTCTGGCGTGCTGAATGATAAAAAACAGGTGTTCCTGCTGTGCGGCCCGTCTCGCTCCGGCAAGTCCACCACGCTGGTCAAACTCATAGAGCGGGGCTTCCATTTCTTCACCGACGATACCGCCACCATAGAAGAGCGGGGCGGTATCCCGCTGGCCAGGGCCTCCTATCCCATCATGAGGCTGTGGAACAAGACGCTGGAGAACCAGCGCCTGATCGGCCGGGAGGCCCACGACTTCATGATCGGGGACAAAGGCAAATTCGGATTCTATACCCACGATCAATTCGACGATGCTCCCAGGGAAATCGGGGGCGTTTTTTTTATCAACGCACAATTGGAAGGATTGCAGCTCAAGTCGCTTTCGCCTCCGGAAAGGGTGATCCTATGGGGCAAAAACGTCTTCAGGGACAATTGGATAGCAGGCATGAACAAGGGGAGGCTGAAATTCGAACTGACCACCGCCCTCGGCATCCAGGTGCCGGCATGGGAGGCCTGCCGGCCAAGAGATGAGGATACCTTCGATTCTTTTGCGGACATGATCGCCGAAAAAATCCATTCCCTTGGAAGATAGTAGGAAAATAATCTGGATCGCTTCCTATCCAAAGTCGGGAAACACCTGGTTCAGGTGCTTTTTGACCGCCCTGGCACAAGGGGACTTTTCAGTGAACAGGCTGCAAACTGACGGCATCTTCTCCAATAAGGGGACTATTGAACAAATCCTGGATGTTGACCTGGACGAGTTTCCTTCCGGGATGCTGAACGAGGCGGTGCGACTGGCCTTTGAACACCGGAACAGGACAGCGGAAAGGGTGCTGCACATCAAAGTCCATGACGCAATCACCCATGATACTTCGGATGGGAAGAGAAACATCCCGGAGGGGGTTACCAGGGCCACCATCTATCTGGTGCGGGACCCGCGAGACGTCGCCTTGTCCCTGGCCAACCACAACGGCAAGGAAGTAGAACAGGTCACGCGGCGGCTCCTGTGCAACCCGCAGGGCGCACTGGTGAAAAATGATCAGGGCAATTCGCAATTTAAACAGCCGCTGATGTCCTGGGCCGAACATTTTGCCTCCTGGCTGCGCGAGCCCGACCTGAATGTCCTGGTCATCCGCTATGAGGACATGGTCAGCAACCCTCTGGCTGCTTTCAGCGCTGCATTAAGGCACATGGGAATGGATAGGAGCGAGGATGACATCAGGCGGGCAATCGCCCTCACCGCATTTGACAGATTGCAGCAGAAGGAGAAAGAGGAGGGCTTCCGGGCGAAGGCATCCGGCAAGCGGTTGTTTTTCCATGTCGGGAAAACCGGAAGGTGGCGAGAGGAGCTCTCTCCTGAACTGGCAAGCCTGATAGAAGAGGTAAACGGGGAGGTGATGCGGCAACTGGGCTATCTTTAGCGGCGGTGCCGGCGCCACGGCGGGAGGGGGATTTTAGGGCAATCGGCACCGGCGGAACAGGCTGCCAGGTCTTTTGAGACAGCCTCTTTTCAATGCGGGGATCAGCGCAGTGACAACTTTTGACACAAGCAAAACGCTGGAAAATCTATGGTTTTTATTCCTTATTTTGCAGGATTGAGATGCGTAAGATGCGTTTAAACTTGCTCTAAAGTACAGTCAGGACAGATACTCTTCGGTGAGCATGATCAGCCCCACCGCCCTGGAAATGGAACCGAACCAGGAGTAGTCGATGGACTCCATGTTCTCAGCCAGGCGGACCAGGAACTTCAGGTCCAGGTATTCCGCTGCCTTGGCTGTTCTCTCCCTGTCGTTGAGCAGGTCCAGCAATTCCTTCTTTTCCCGCAGCCATCTCTCCCGGATATCCGATGATTGCAGGCCTTTTTTTCGGTTAAACACCACTTCATCCGGCATTTTCCCGGCCATGGCGGTGCGGATGAGGTTTCTTCCACCGTTTTTTGCGTAGTAGCTTTCAGGAACCGACAGGCAGAACGCTGTGAGGTCAACATCGGCGGTAGGATCGAGGTACTGCGTGCCATAGTGCGCCGAGAGCTTGTGCCAGAACAAGGGGAGAGGGTTGTGCCGGGGGCGCAGGAGTTCAATCTGGAATTTTTTCATGCCCCAGAGTTCTTTGTCCAGCTCGTCGGAGTCTTGCCTCAACAGGTCGCCCACAGTAAACCGGGAGAGGAAGTCCCGATTTAGCACCTGTCTTTCCGGAGCGTTGGGCCTGAAATGCCCGGGGATTTGCCTGGCGTCAGCCAGGCTTTTCTCAAGGTTGAACCTCGGTGGCCAGAATTCCTTTGCCAGGGCACGGGCGTGGTCTTTCCAACGGGTGCCTTTCCAGGAAACGGTCGCATTGCCGGTCTGGCCGTTCAACACCACATCAAACCCATGTTCTTTGGCGTACTCGGCAATTTCAAACAGCCAGTAAAGATTGCCCATGCCATGGGGCACGTCAGCCAGCACCCTGACGCCAAGTTGCGTGGCCTGCAGCAGGGAAATGTCCGGACAGTTGAAATACAGCGGCCGGATGTTGGGCTGCGAGCGGGCAGTCATGGCTGCATAATGGGCCTCGTTTCCGAATTTGTTTTTCCGCTCGCCGGTGTCGAAATACTCGGTGGAAGTGAAGGTGGTCAACTCCCTTTGCTGTGCTTTCAGTATGCCGGCGGCCAGGAAGGAGACGCTGCCGCTGTCAAGGCCGCCGCTCAGGTGGCTTCCGATTTTTTTACCTCCCTGCAAGGTCCTTTCCACTGCCTTTTCATAGTGCGACAAAAACTCGGTGATGAGGTCCTGCTCGCTCCTGAACCTCCTTTCCTTGATGTGCGTGGGATACCAATAGCGGCTCATCGCCGTCAGCCTGCCTGCTCCATCCAGCTCGTAACGGTGTCCCGGGGGGATGTACCTGATGCCGGCAAAAATGGTCTGACAGGACTTGGGGGGATACATCAGGAAGCGCTTAATGAGATAGTTGTCGTTCAGCGCTGGCCGGGAGGGCTTGCTTCGCAGGTAGCCTGACAGGTCGTTGCCAATCAGGCTGCCTGTTTCTGCATGGTAAAACTGAGGCTCTTGTTGCAACGGAGCAGTCTGGTTCATATTAATCAAAGAGATGTGACAAGGTCAACAGAGATTCTGGCAGAAAGGGGAAAAGGAGTCCATGGGGTAATCACCGGCGTTTCAGCATTGGCCGCACAATGGAAGGCTTTCCTTGAAAAGGAGTGAATGCTGGCTAGCATAGAAAGTTTAAGCTAAGCGTTGTTTTCGGGTATAAATTTATGTCGTAAATCTGCATGTCGAGGTATTCTTGACTGCTAAGTGTCAGGATTAATTGCTTACAGTCCCCAGCGTAGAAATTTCAGCAGTTGCCCCATCGTAAAAAGTTCCGGTGATTTGGCTTTCTATCGAGGTGTCGCTTTAATTTAAGGCCGGTTTCTTCCAGTTTTTTTGATTTTTCCATGATGCAGTTTTTTTGCGAAGATAGGAGCTCGTCATGGGAAATGCAATCATTTGCGCAGATTTTTCAGGCAGAACCCTGCCTGAAAATCCACTCTCTACTATTGAAAGATCGCCAAGAATGTGCGCCGGAAAGAAGGTGCGCCGAAGATGCTTCAAACAAAAAGACCCGTCAGAGCCGGGCGGCTCAGACGGGCCGGTTTAGCGACATAAGGTAAAAGGTGGGAAAGCTATTCTTAGCTTTTGTGCCACAAATATCAGTGCGGCATATGAACCCCAACTTAAGCAAAGGTTAAAAAATCGTCAATTCCCGATTCCCTTCAACCCGCAAGATTCAGCGACTGCCAGGCGGATAGCTGCCATTTTCCCCTGTTCCGGACATAAAACGCGAGGTACCGCAGCCGCAGCTGGAAGGAATTCCCCTTGTACAGACCCTTTACCGCCACAATGCCCGACACCCGGGCCGACTTGCCGTACAACCTGAAAGCCCTGGACTCCGGCACCATGGACTCGTACACAATGGTGCCGGCAGCAATGTTCGACAGGTGCTGCTCCCGGGTCTCCACCAGGCCGTTAGAGTGCGTGTACACCAGATCTCCGGACAGCATCGTGCGCAGCAGGGCAGTGTCCCGCTGAGACATGGCCTCGAAGCGCCGGTCCTCCGACTGCTCCAGGCGATCCAGCTTTCTCTGCTGCCCAAAACCGGGAACGGCGGCAAGGAACAATAACATGCCTGCCGCCACTCCCTTGAAAAACTGCTTCATACTCAATGGTCGTGTCCTTCGTGTGAATGTTCCGTGTTGGCTACATAGTCCATTCCACATGCCGGGCACTTGCCGGGCTGGTCGCTGCCGCTGCCCTCGCAGTGCATGGGGCAGATGTAGGCGGAGGTGTATTCCTTGCCCTGGCCTTCCTCAGCGTTCTCTTCCGTATCGGCAGCTTCCGCTTCGGTGGATTCCGCTGGCTGCTCCTGCGCAGCGCCTTCCTGATTTTGTTCCTGGCCGCCGCAAGACGGGAAAACCGCCAATGCCAGCAACACTAAGAATGAGAAAAATACTTGTTTCATATTAAAATGTTTATTGATTACAAAATGCAGTTGCCCTTGCTCAGCTGAACAAGTCTCTTTCCGACAGCCATTTTTCCCGACGGTACGACAACAGGAATTCCGCTACCAGCAAGGCCAGTGCCGCGGCGATGAAGTACTGGAAGTAACTTTCAAAGGAAGTGAAGGCCCGCGTTTCCAGTTCCTGCTTCTCCAGCTTGTCAATGCGTGTCTGCAAGGCAGCCGCCACTTCATCTCCCCCCCGCGCAATGGTGAAATAGTCGCCGGAACCGGCAGTCGCCAGTTCCCGCAGGGTTTTTTCGTTCAGCCGCGAACGTACGGGCTCCCCCGACTCATCGCGCTTGTAATCTTCCCTGCCGTCCGTGGAAATGGGGATGAAGCTTCCTTCCGGGGTGCCGACGCCTACGGCGAATAAGATTGCCCCTTTCTCGCTGGCCTGTTTTGCGGCCTCGGCCAGGGCCTCGGGCTCGTGGTCCTCGCTGTCGGTAATCAGCACCAGGGCTTTGTGCGAGGTGTTGTCCTCCGGGAAATAAAGGCGTGCGGCGTCAATGGCGCTGCTGATTGAGGTGCCCTGCGTACCGGCCAGCTCCGGCGTGGCGCTTTGGATGAAAAGCTGGATGACGGAGTAGTCGGTGGTCAGCGGCGCCTGCAGGTAGGCGTTGCCTGCAAAGAGTATGAGGCCGATCCGCTCCCCCTTCAGCTCGTCCACCAGCCGGGCGGCGAATTTCTTGGCCCGCTCCAGCCGGTTGGGGGCCACATCCGTGGCATACATGCTGGTGGAGATGTCGAGGGCGATGAACACATCGACGCTCTTGCGCTTGACCTTTTCCCGTTTGTTTCCCCACTGCGGGTTGGCCCAGCCGATGATGAGGAAGGCCAGGGCCAGCAGCAGCAGCCCGAACTTCAGGGGGTGCTTGTAAGGGGCGGCCTGGGGCATGAGGGATTTCAGCAAGGGCAGTTCTCCGAAGCGCCTCATGGCGCGGCCCCGCCATCGCCACCAGAAAAGAAAAAGCAGCAGCAGTGCCGGCAGTGCGGCAAGGGTATAGAGGCTGTATGGATGCTCGAATCGGAACATGGTCTTGCTTCAAAAGGGATGTGTATGCCGGGCGCAGGCGTGAATGTCTTTCATAAGGCAAATCAAGGCAAAAATCGGCATTTTTCAAAAGGCTTGCTGCGAAGGATGCGTTTCTGTCAGCATTGAGAAGGGGTTGTGTGAAAAGTCCTTGCCGTTGCTTCTGCCGGTACCGCATGGCTTCCGGAAAGGGCGCTCGGCGGGCC